>JAJGAH010000042.1 GCA_020844525.1 Eubacterium sp. | reverse complement strand
GCGGAACTGTAAAGCTTGAGCTGGTGCAGGGTAACCAGACAACCACCATCTACGAGGGTGCGGATCCCTGGAACGGCGGAACTTATAATACTCCGATCGAGAGTACATCCGGAGAGACCGGTGTCATCAATGTTTATGAGGATGGCACATTGATTGCGAGATATCCGAATGTAACCTTCCAGGAGGAAAGCTGATTATTTACAGAGGCTGGTGCGAAAACCGGAGAGTACCGGTTATCGCGCCGGCCTTTTTTTATCCTTCGCAAACAGGCTGTAGCAAAGAAATGCTCGGACAAATGAGCTGCGAAATCTCTGCCCTTGCGCTGGTGTGGTGCACAGCCACAATATACATATGAGGATTTAGAATGACAGGAAGAATTATCAAGGGAATTGCCGGCTTTTACTATGTATCCGCAGAGGACGGCAGCGTCTATGAGTGTAAGGCTAAGGGGATTTTCCGCAAGCAGAAGGTGAAGCCTCTGGTAGGTGACTGTGTTGAAATCGAGGTTATTGATCCAGTGGAGCAGACCGCCAATGTTGTGAAGATCCTGCCCCGGAAAAACGCTCTGATCCGCCCTGCCGCGGCGAATGTAGATCAGGCGATGGTTTTCTTTGCCCTGAAGGATCCGGATCCGGAGGGCGGTCTGCTCGACCGTTTTCTGATCATGATGGGCAGACAGCACATTCCGGTGTTTATCTGCTTTAACAAGAAGGACATCGCGGATGACCGGGACACTGCCCACTGGCGGGAGCTGTATGCTTCCTGCGGCTATGACGTCCTGACGATCAGCGCCGGGACCCGGGAGGGTACGGATGCGGTGATTGACCGCCTGCGTGGTAAGACGACGGTTGTGGCCGGCCCCAGTGGTGCAGGCAAGTCCACGCTCACGAACCTGATGCAGTCCGGAGTCCACATGGAGACCGGGGAGCTGAGCCGGAAGCTTGGACGGGGAAAGAATACGACCCGCCATTGTGAGCTGATTGCGCTTGGGGATGACACGTATTTCTGTGATACCCCGGGCTTTACCTCTCTTGACCTTCCTGTCATGGAGCCGGAGGAGCTCCAGCAGTACTTTCCTGAGTTTGCACCCTATGAGCCGTTCTGCCGTTTCAAGGGCTGCTCTCATATACATGAACCGGATTGTGGTATCCGGGAGGCGGTAAAGGATGGTAAAATTTATCAGGAACGTTATGATAATTACTGCAGATTCTACGCGGAACTGCAGGACATGAAGAGGAGAAGATATTAAATGAGGCATGGATTACAGACCTCTATGAAAAAAATCGCAGGTAACTGCAGCACGGATTACAGATCTGATCTCTGTGAGATGGATTACATATTTCCTGAATCAGGAAAAATTCGTTGGAATATGAATTTTAGATACAGTGAAGTGAAAGTGTGAAAGGAGATAATACTATGGGACCGATATTCAGGTTAAGCCCGTCCATCCTGTCGGCGGATTTTACGAAGCTTGGAGAGCAGATCAGAACGCTGGAGAGCGTGCATACGCCATGGCTGCATTTTGATGTGATGGATGGTCAGTTTGTCCCGCCGGTTTCTTTTGGTGAGGTTGTGCTCCGCTCTATCCGTCCGGCAACCAAGATGTTTCTGGATGTGCATCTGATGGTGACAGAGCCTGACCGTTTCATTGAACCCTACGCAAAGGCGGGCGCGGACATGTTCACCGTGCATGCGGAGGCATGTGTGCATCTGGACCGTACCCTGCAGCACATCCATGAGAGCGGCATGAAGGCCGGTGTGGCGCTGAATCCCGCAACACCGCTGTCTGTGCTGGATTATGTGCTGGACAAGGTGGACATGGTCCTGATTATGACGGTGAACCCAGGCTATGGCGGGCAGAAATACATCACTGCAATGACGGAGAAGATCCGTGCGCTGCGGAAGAAGCTTGACGAGGCCGGTTATCCGGATCTGCCCATCGAGGTGGACGGCGGCATTAATGAGAAAACGATCAACACGGTTTTGGAGGCCGGTGCGTCTGTCATCGTTGCCGGTTCTGCCGTATTTAAGGGAGATATTGGAAAAAATGCTGAGAAGCTGATGGAGAGCCTTGCTATCTGGGAAAGCGCCAACTGAAATAGCGGAATTCTCAATATGGAGAAGTGCGAACCAGTATGCGGATTTGTCTTTACGGGATCCATCCTGGAAGACACATGGTAAAGAGCATGGAATGAGAAAAAAGGAAGAACAAGAAGGAAGAGAAGAAGTCTTGAAAAAAGCAGTTATTTTTTCCGGCGGCACAATTGATGCCCCGGCGGCACTTGCGTATCTGGAGAAGGAAAAGCCTGAGATCATCATTGCGGCGGACAAGGGGACGGCATTCTGCGAAAGCCATCAGATCCGTCCGGATTATATTGTGGGGGATTTTGACGGGCTGACGGGTGCGGCGGATGTTCTGCAGCAGTACAGAAGCGCCGGTGTTCCGATCGACACCTTCCGTCCTGAAAAGGACATGACGGATTCGGACATTGCACTGGAAAAGGCAGTTGCGACTGGCGCGGATGCTGTGTGCTTTTTTGGTGCGACCGGAACGAGGCTTGATCATGTCTTCAGCAGTATTTTTGACCTGTACAAGCTGTACGCGCAGGGGATCGAGGGCGTGATTATCGACGGTCATAACCGGATTTCCATGCCGGTCTCAAGACAAATCGTGATCCGAAGGGATGCCCAGTACGGGAAATATGTGTCGATGTATCCCTTCCGGGGAGAGGCGCATGGGGTGACTCTTACGGGATTCAAGTACCCGTTGGAGGATGCAGACATCGTGCAGGGTGACGGCGGCCTGACAACCAGCAATGAGATTGTTGCGGAGGAGGGTGTCATCACCTGTCGGGAGGGGATCCTGATTGTAATGGAGACGAAGGATTAATCGTTGGATTGATCGGAAACTGTTCTGACGCCTCGTCCAGGATGCCTGCGCAAACACGTCGTCTTATCTCATTTCGCATCGAACCATCTGCACGCCCTTCGAGGCTCGAAAGGGCGTGTCGCCATCTCCGGGCGGCAGGTTCGATGTGAAATTTCGAACGACTTCCTATCGTTTGCTGCAGGCATCCTGGACGGGGCTGTTTTTTTCTGTTTGCGAAGGACAGGCAGATAGCAGGAGATGTGCAAACATCAGGATCGGAGGTATATTTTGCGTGTAAAGGATACTGAAAGGAGCTTTTTCCTGCATAGGATAGCTGCCGTTCTGGGTATTGCCCTGATATTGTTTTTAACGCCATCTGTGTCGGTTTTTGCTGCTGAAAGCATCGGAGGTTACAACAGTGGAAGCAGCAATGCCACCGGGAATGGTAACAACACAGAAAGCAATAGCAACAATGGTGGCAGCGGTAACAGCAGTAGTAGTGAGGAAAGCCGGAGGGTTGTTTTTGTCGGCGACTCCCGGACTGTGGGTATGTACATCACGCTTTCAGGTTCTGCGTATAGTGATACAGTCAATGCCACCTCCGGCAATGAGACCTACATTGGCCGTGTCGCGATGGGATATAGCTGGTTTGTCAGCGCTGGTATGCCTGAAGCTTCTGCATACCTGGCGCAGGGCAATACGGACCTTGTCATTTTGATGGGATGTAACGACATGGGCTCACCGGTGAGCAGTGCCAGCCAGTATGCATCCTATGTCAATGCGAATGTAGAGAGCTGGAGTGCAAATAACAATCGCGTGTTTTTTGATTCCGTGAATCCGGTCGGGCATAAGGGCGGCGGAGCGGAGACTTCCTTCTCGGTCTATTCCAATGACGGTACCTGTGCTCCTTTTAATGAGACACTGAAGAGTGCTCTTTCTGACAAGGTGACCTGGATTGATTCGTATTCCTATCTTGTCTCCGGCAGTTATGCGACAGTGGACGGAATCCATTATGACAGCACAACCTACCAGGCCATTCATGATTATATTCTGCAGAAGATCAAGGAGTCGGAGAAGAAATCCTATACGGTTTCCTTCGATGCCGCGGGCGGCAAGGGTTTTCTTTCAGAAAGAAAGGTAAAGGAGAGCGATGCCCTGGGAGCTCTGCCCACGCCGGAACGAGCGGGGTATACTTTTGCGGGATGGTATCTGGATCAGACTGAGGTAAATGAAAAAACGGAAATGCCTGCGAAAGATATCACTTTGAAGGCCGTCTGGAAGGCGTCGGATCATACGCCTTATATGGTAGTGACATATATAAAGAATGAAGAAAGTGGTGAAGCTGATGGAGAGTCTGCAGGAGAAACGATTATCACAGAGACGCGATATGGCACCACTGATGAGCCGGTCACCGTACAGATGCCAGACAAGGATGGCTATCTGACACCGGCTGCGCAGACAAAGAAGATTGCAGCGGATGGAAGCACGAGGTTTGATTTTACCTACTATCCCAAGACATATAAGCTGACCGTGCATGTTGGACGGGGTGTCAGGCTGTCACTGGATGGCAGTCCTGTATCTATAGATGCTGCAGCTAAAACTTATTCTGCAGATGAAAATATGAGCGGGGACCAGTCGTATTCATGGACCTTCGCCTATGGTAAAGAAGTGAACCTGCAGGCAGTGCTGGTTAAAGGCTATGAAAATCTGCAGATTTCTGGCGGTGCAGACAGTGACGCAGGGAACTCATCAGCCACGGAATTTTCTATGCCGGACCATGATGTGGAGCTTACCCTGCATGCCGATCCGGTTACTTATCATATTTTATACACCAAGGGGGTATATGATACAGCGGGTTTGCCGGATTCCTATACGGTAGAAGACCTGCCGCTCGCTTTAAAGACGCCGCAGATGCCCGCACTGACATCCTTTGAAGGATGGCAGGACGCACAAGGAAAGACAGTGCAAAGCATCCCGGAAGGAGAGACGGGAGATATAAAACTTACGGGTATCGTTGCAGACTACAGGACAGTAGCAACGGCAGATGCTGTGGGGATCATTCTTCTGCTTGTTGCTGCTGTCATCTATAAGCTGTCCCAGCCGGGTGGTAAGTCTGGTAGACGAGGGGCACATTTTTATAAACATATTGGCTTGTGATAAATTATGGTATTTCTGTTACATCAGGAGGTATATATTATGGCTCTTACAAAAATATGCAGGGATGGAAAAGGTCAGCTGATTAGAATTCCGAGAGAATATCGCTTTGAAGAGAATGCAGATATTTGTATCAATAAAGTTGGGGATTCAATGATAATTACCCCCATAAATAAGTTGAAAGACTCCTATCATAGAGGGATTTCGATGATGACGGATGACTTTATGTCAGAGGGACGTCCGGAGGAGTCTGATAATCAAACACGAATGAGGAAGATCGGGTTTTAATGTATTTTCCATAAACTGCCCCCGTAATTGGGGGCGGTTAAAGATATGGTCATTACCAGGTCCAGGTCACACATGGATCACGCAAACAATAATCTGCCTTTGGGTTCAGGAATGGTTCTTCCTAGCGCCTTGGCGGTATCAATCCATTCATTGATAATAGCTTCGACATTTCGCAAAGCTTCTTCTGCCGTGTCTCCATCGGCCATGCATCCGGGAAGTTCCGGAACATCAACGAGCCATTTCTGGTCATCTTGAGACCAATAGACAATTCGTTCATATTTATGCATAATCAAACCTCTAATTTATATTTTAATATCAAATTTCTGATCTGTTTTACTTGATATGGTTTTGCTTTATTTCCATCGGGTTGGATATTAATAATTTCACTCACCCCATTTTTGAAGTAGATGAAATGATCTCCACGTACTCGATATGAGAATCCAAGCGAATTTAGAAGATTTTGTAAATCTTTAAATTTTATATTTTTATCCTTGGTTCCTCTAAGGACTTCAAGAAATATATCTTCAATAGTAGGCATGTTTGCTGTCTTTCTGTACAGTTTTGTGTCTGAATTTCTTGAGATAAGTGTATCGCAAAGTGGGGAACATAACAAGATTTATTGAAAAAGAGGTTGACATATACCCCACATGGGTATATTATCAAGCCATAAACATGATACCCGTAAGGGGTATAAAAGAGGTGAGTGAAATGGCCAGAGGCAATCATACAGAATGTAAGGACCTGCAATGTCCGGATCTGAATACAGAAACAAATGCAGATTCTAGTGCAGATTCAAATACAGAAACCAATGCAGATACATCCGAATCTCTTCAGGAAGCCATCCAGGAGGGCGAGGAGAAGACCTGCGCCTGCGCATCCGGCAGGCATAAGCAGCGTACGCCGGAGGAGCAGAAGGCACTTCTCACCAGACTGAAGCGGGTGGAAGGACAGATCCGCGGCATCGAGAAGATGGTTGAGAACAACGCCTACTGTCCGGACATTCTGGTGCAGGTTTCCGCCGCAACCAGTGCGCTGAACAGCTTCAACAAGGTGCTGCTCGGCTGCCATATCCGCGGCTGCGTCGTAGACGACATCCGGAAGGGCAACGATGAGACCATCGATGAGCTCTGCAGGGTGCTGCAGAAACTGATGAAATGACAGAGAAAGAAGGTCAAAGTCACAATGGATCAATATATTGTAACAGGCATGACGTGTGCTTCCTGCCAGGCCCATGTAGAGAAGGCGGTGGCGAAGGTGCCGGGGGTGAAATCCGTATCGGTTTCACTTCTGACCAATTCCATGGCCGTAGATGGCACAGCAGGAGCCGCTGACATTATCAAGGCAGTAGAAGATGCGGGCTATGGCGCGGAGCCGAAGGGCGCCGGGGCTGCCCGTCAGAAGGAAAGCGCGAGCGCAAAGCTTGCCGCGGAGGAGGACGCACTCAAGGACAGGGAGACCCCGAAGCTGGTGCGCCGGCTGGTCCTCTCCGTCGGATTCCTGCTTGTCCTCATGTATATATCCATGGGGCACAACATGTGGGGATGGCCGGTTCCGCCCTTCCTCGTACACAACCACATTGGCCTCGCCATCATGCAGATGCTGCTGGCCATCGTCGTGATGATCATCAACCGGGCGTTTTTTATCTCGGGATTCAAGTCCCTGTTTCACGGCGCGTCCAACATGGATACCCTGGTGGCCCTTGGCTCCGGCGTATCCTTCGGCTGGTCGCTGTACATCCTGTTCCGGATGACGTACCTGCTGACCACGGGTACCTCCAACATGGACCTGATGCCGCTGTACCACAACGAGCTGTATTTTGAATCGGCAGCCATGATTCCGGCGCTGATCACTGTTGGAAAAACGCTGGAGTCTCTTTCCAAGGGCCGCACGACCGATGCACTGAAAAATCTGATGAAGATGGCGCCGAAGACGGCCGTCGTCGAGAGAGGCGGACAGCAGGTTGAGGTTGGCATCGACGATGTACAGCTTGGTGATATTTTTGTTGTAAAACCGGGTGAATCGATCCCGGTAGATGGTGTTATTATAGAAGGTACAACTGCGGTTGATGAATCAGCGCTTACCGGTGAATCCATTCCGGTGGACAAGGGCGTCGAGGATTCCGTCAGCGCAGCAACGATCAACCAGTCCGGTTTCATCCGTGCGAGAGCGACCAGAGTCGGAGAGGACACGACCTTCTCCCAGATCATTCAGATGGTCAGCGACGCAGCGTCAACGAAAGCCCCCATTGCGAGGATCGCAGACAAGGTATCCGGTATTTTTGTACCGGCTGTCATTCTGATTGTAGCGGCCGTAATGGTGATCTGGCTGCTGATGGGCGAAAGCCTTGCGTATGCACTGGAGCGGGCAATCAGCGTTCTGGTTATTTCCTGCCCCTGCGCCCTGGGTCTTGCCACACCGGTGGCAATCATGGTCGGCAACGGAATGGGCGCCAGAAACGGCGTGCTGTTCAAGACCTCCGAGGCACTGGAGAATGCCGGAAAGGTGCAGATTATTGCGTTGGACAAGACCGGTACGATTACAGCCGGAAAGCCGCAGGTGACTGACCTGATCCCGGCAGAGGGCATCAGCGAGAAGGAGCTTCTTGGTCTTGCCTATTCACTGGAGCAGAAGAGTGAGCATCCGCTTGCAAGAGCCATCGTGGAAAAGGGCAAAGCCGAGGGCCTGACAGCTGCCGCAGTTACTGATTTCACTGCACTGACCGGAAACGGACTGACAGGACGCATCGATGGGCAGGCACTCTACGGAGGTTCCGGTACATTTATTGCATCCAGAACACAAATTTCGGCAGACCTGCAGAAGAAGGCAGACGAGCTTGCAAGTCATGGAAAGACACCGCTTTACTTCGAGCGTGAGGGAAAGCTGCTGGGCATCATCGCCGTAGCGGATGTCATCAAGCCGGATTCCGCACAGGCTGTGAAGGAACTCCGGAATATGGGTATTGAGGTCGTGATGCTGACCGGCGACAATGCCGCGACCGCAAAGGCGATCGGCGACCAGGCAGGTGTAGACCGTGTCATCGCCGGTGTCCTTCCGGATGGCAAGGAAGCTGTGATCCGCGAACTTCAGAAGCGCGGAAAGGTAGCCATGGTCGGCGACGGTATCAACGACGCACCGGCGCTCACCAGAGCAGATACTGGCATTGCAATCGGAGCAGGTACAGACGTTGCCATCGACTCCGCAGACATCGTGCTCATGAATTCCAAGCTGACGGATGTATCTGCCGCCGTGCGCCTGAGCCGTGCAACACTCCGCAACATTCACGAGAACCTGTTCTGGGCCTTTGCCTATAACGCACTGCTCATCCCGATGGCTGCCGGTCTCTATCCGGGCATCCGGATGAACCCGATGTGGGGCGCCGCCGCGATGTCTCTTTCGAGCTTCACGGTATGCATGAACGCACTCCGGCTGAATCTGTTCAAGGTGCACAACGCATCCCATGACAAGCCGATGCGTCACAAAGCTCTTGCGGATACAAATGCAGAAAAACTTACCATTGCCGTCAATGCGGTCAACGGAGCACAGACCGCCTGCCCGGTCGGTGCACAGAACAGTGCAGCAGACAATCATGAAGCGGCCAACGGTGCATCAGACAACAATGCAACAGGTACTAATTTAGCAGGCAACACTACAGTGGCATACAATGCCGCAGCAGATAACAATACAAATGAAAATCAGGAGGAAAATGCAATGACAGAAACAGTTAAGATTAATGGAATGATGTGCAACCACTGTGAGATGCATGTAAAGAAGGCTCTGGAAGCCCTGGATGGCGTAGAGAGCGCAGAGGCTTCTCACACAGACAAGCAGGCTGTACTGAAGGTCAGCAAGGAAGTACCTCAGGATGCCATCAAGAAGGCGGTAGAAGACGCTGGATATGAATTCGCAGGCATCGCCTGAGATTTCAGAATCTGTATCTGAAATTCAATGTATTACCGGATACAGTGAACTGTGTGCCTGAAATGTAATATATATTATTTCCGATATGAACGCATCATCTTCGTGTGAATGCTTCATATAAAAAGTAATACCACCACGCGTACAGGCAGGATTTGCAGCCCCAGTGTCAGGACTGTGCATTCTGCCTGTCTTTTTTTGCCTATGCTCCGTGTGACCTGAATTCTGACGGCGTTTTCCCGGTCATGCGCCGGAAGGCCTTTGAGAAGTACAAGCCGTTGTCGTAGCCCACTGATGCAGCGACAGAGGCAACCGTCAGATCTGTATCCTTCAGAAGCAGAGAGGCACGCTGGATCCGGTACCGGTCCAGATACTCCTTTGGAGAGATGTGCAGCTCCTCCCGGAATTCCCGGAACAGGGTACTGCGGCTGACACCGACATAAGAAGCAATATCGCTGATAGTCAGAGAATAAGAATAGCGGGAAGAAATATAGTCAATCGCACGTGACACATTGTCCTCTTTTGCCGCTGACTGAGGCACAGCGCGGGAAGCATTCTCAATCAGAAGACCAAGCAGCAGGTAGAGCTCACCGGTCATATTTACAGTATCGCAGAATGTATTGCCGAAGGCGTCATAGATCAGGCTGATGTGTCTGCGAACCTCATCACCGTAGGAGAGCTGGCGCAGCACCAGATGGCTGGCGGAGAAATCTGTCCGCCCGATCAAAGTCGCCGCGTCTGTCCCGGCAAAGCCGACCCATTCATATGTCCAGGGATCTTCTGTATCCGCCTGGTACAGAATCTGTGTGTCCGGCATAGCCAGGAACATATCCCCGGTGTGCAGCCGCCAGGTACGCCCCGCCGTGGTATAGGTTCCGGACCCGGAGCTGATATAATGCATCAGAAAATGATCACGGATACCCGGCCCCCACTTATAACCCGGCGTGCATCTCTGTCGCCCCACATTATAGACCGATAGGGAGATCATATTCTGCTTTTCCGCAACCTTGTTGCTCTCCTTAAATTCCCCCGGAAGATCATATCCCAACGTATGTTCAGCTGAAAATTTATTTTGCATGCTGTTCAATATCCCTCTCCACGAAATCTGCATTCAGCCTCAGTATAATGCCCTATATCACAACCTGCAACAAAATTACATATTCATAACACGAAAAGCTATTGTGCAAACGCGCCCTTTGATGCACAATAATAACTACAAAGAGAAAAGCAATACGAATAAAGAAACTATACGAATACAGAAGCAATACGAATACAAAAGTAATACGAATACAGAAGCATTACAGCAGCAGAAGCAATGATACAGAGGCATAAGCAATACAGAGACACGAACAATAAGCATGGGGGTGTTGTATGTCAGACGAAAAAGTAATTGAAGAACTGAAGATCATATTTGAGGAAAAATTCGGGGGATCCGGCGAGCGCGTATTTTTCGCGCCGGGCCGTGTGAATCTGATCGGCGAGCACATCG
>JAJGAH010000041.1 GCA_020844525.1 Eubacterium sp. | reverse complement strand
CCGGAAGCGTTTGTGTGTTCAGTTTTGAAGGTATGTACCTTCAGAGAGATTCCTCCTTAGCTCAGTCGGTAGAGCGCATGACTGTTAATCATGATGTCGGCGGTTCGAGTCCACCAGGGGGAGCTTACCTTTGTTAAAGGGTAATGATTGGTTTGTATGGCCCGGTGGTCAAGCGGTCAAGACATCGCCCTTTCACGGCGGTAACACGAGTTCAATTCTCGTTCGGGTCACTTATTTTTATTATTGTTTATTATGGCGTGGTAGCCAAGTGGTAAGGCAATGGTCTGCAACACCAGTATGCGCCGGTTCAAATCCGGCCCACGCCTCTTCAAAGAATCCAGTTTGCTGGGTTCTTTTTTTTTGAAAAAGTCTCTTTTTGTTTTGACTGGTTATGAAATGACATACTGTTTCGTGTACAGCTTGTGCCTTAGTTTCTTGTTTCTCATGTGTAATACAGGCCGGTGGGGTGTAAGGTAGTGTTTAATAAAATTAGAAAGCATCTCTACAATTCGGATGAAATTGATTGGAACCATCTCACATTTACGAAGAAGGAATTATGGAAGCTTCTGTACCCTCTGATGCTTGAGCAGCTTCTCACATCCTTTATGGGTATGGCTGATACCGTTATGGTTACGAGGGCTGGTAACGCAGCGATTTCTGCCGTTTCACTGGTGGATTCTATTAACATCCTTGTGATAGAGATTCTGTCGGCTATGGCTGCTGGTGGCACGATTATCTGTTCCCAGTACATTGGACATCATGATTTGGAGAAATGTAATGAAGCGGCAAGACAGGTGGTCCTGACGGTTCTTATGATCTCCGTTCCACTGGCACTCGTTTGTCTTTTTTTTCGCCGGCCCATTCTGGGTCTTGTATTTGGTACAGTGGATGACGCAGTGATGAAAAACGGTGTCACCTATTTTTTCTATACCTCTATGTCCTTTCCTTTTCTTGCACTATTCGAGTCCGGGGCTGCATTTTATCGCGCAGGGGGGAACAGCAGGTTTCCCATGGCGCTTTCCGTCATCTCCAATTGTATGAATATAGCTGGAAATGCAATATTGATCTTCGGATGCAATCTGGGTGTCGCCGGTGCGGCAATTTCTACACTGCTTTCAAGAATTTTCAGTGCTGTCGTCATTTTCTACTTTTTAAGGAAGCCAAATCAGCAGATCGTAATTGATCATTATTTACAGATCCGGCCAAATGGTAAAATGATCCGTAAGGTTCTTTCCATTGGGGTTCCATCGGGTGTGGAAAATGGAATGTTTCAGTTTGGAAAGCTCGCGATCCAGTCAAGTGTATCTACCCTGGGAACAGTTAACATTGCGGCGAACGCCATGATGATCATACTGGAGAATCTGAATGGTATTGCCGGTATCGGTATCGGGATTGGGTTGATGACGATTGTCGGACAATGTATCGGGGCTGGCAGAGTCGAGGAGGCAAAGTATTATATCGTTAAAATCAGCGCCTTTGCGGAATGGATCATTATTCTGTCATGCCTGATTGTTTTCGTTATTGCCAAACCTGTTATGTGGATTGCTGGCATGGATCCGGAGGCGGCGGATATCTGTTTCAAGATGCTGATTTACGTCACGATTGTCAAGCCGATCGTATGGATTCCTGCATTTATTCCTGCCTATGGGATGCGGTCCGCCGGTGATGTGAAGTTTTCCATGACTGCTTCGAGTATTACGATGTGGTGCTGCAGGGTTCTTGTGACAACGCTGCTGATACGTGTATTCGGATTTGGACCGATTGCAGTATGGATCGGAATGTCCATGGACTGGCTTGCCAGGGGTATTGTGTATACGATACGGTATTGTTCCGGTAGGTGGCTGAAGCATTCGGTCATCACCTGATATCTTTTATAACAATAGCCTGGTTGTTCCGGCCATGAATTGTGGTCTGGTTATCTACTTCTATATTAAGGCCATGAGGTGGAACTTTTTTTCGCTGATATTAAAAAAAACATGTTATATAACAACATGGACGTACTGGCATCTGGGCCTTAATGAAAAATATCACGGGTGTATATCTATAAAAAATGGGGCTTATACGAGTGTAAATCCTTGTGAAAAAGGACTTGCGGGACATTTTGCCGCATGCTATAATTGTCTAGCTGTGTAAAAATCATGCATGGAAATTTCCGGGGTGGTGCCTGCAAGCAGGTTCCCTGGCAAGTTGAACCATGCAGAAGTTTAAAACCAAAAGGAGAGAAATACTATGAGCGTTATTTCAATGAAACAGTTACTTGAAGCCGGTGTACATTTCGGACACCTTACCAGAAGATGGAACCCAAAGATGGCTCCGTATATCTATACAGAGCGTAACGGCATCTATATCATCGACCTTCAGAAATCTGTTGGAATGGTAGATGAAGCTTACAAGGCAGTTGCAGATATCATTTCTGATGGCGGCAGAATCCTCTTTGTCGGAACCAAGAAACAGGCACAGGACACCATCAAGACAGAGGCAGAGCGCTGCGGCGAGTTCTATGTCAATGAGAGATGGCTGGGTGGTATGCTCACCAACTTCAAGACGATCCAGACACGTATCGCACGTCTGAATGAGATCGATAAGATGGAAGAGGACGGTATCTTCGATGTACTTCCGAAGAAGGAAGTCATGGGTCTGAAGAAAGAGCAGGAGAAGCTCCTCAAGAACATCGGCGGTATCAGAGAGATGAAGAAGATCCCGGATGCGATCTTCGTTGTTGACCCGAAGAAGGAGCATATCTGTGTAGAAGAGGCACATGCCCTTGGCATCACACTGATCGGTATATGCGATACAAACTGCGATCCGGAAGATCTTGATTATGTAATTCCGGGTAATGATGATGCAATTCGTGCCGTAAAGCTTCTTGTTTCCAAGATGGCTGATGCTGTCATCGAGGCAAAGCAGGGAATGGCACAGGAGTCCGGTGATGAGGCTGCGGAAGAGGCTGCCGCTGAGGCTGCTGAAGCTGAATAATCTACCTACAGGAGGAATAAGTGATGGCTATTAAAGCTTCTCAGGTTAAAGAGTTGAGAGAGATGACCGGCGCTGGTATGATGGACTGCAAGAAGGCCCTTACCAATACCGATGGAGATATGGAAAAGGCTGTTGAGTGGCTCCGTGAGAATGGCATGGCCAAGGCTCAGAAGAAGTCCGGCCGTATCGCTGCTGAAGGTATTGTAATGTTCAAATCCAGCGATGATGGAAAGAAAGCTGCCATTGTTGAGGTTAACTCCGAGACAGACTTCGCTGCAAAGAATGAGCTCTTCCGTTCCTACGTTGCACAGGTAGCAGATCAGGCTCTTACGACAACAGCGACAGATATCGATGCATTCCTGGCTGAGCCATGGAAGTTTGATACAAGCAAGTCCGTAAAGGAAGAGCTTGACGCTGAGATTGCTGTAATCTCCGAGAACATGCACATCCGTCGTTTTGCACAGGTTGAGGAGCCGAATGGCTTCGTTGCAACCTACAATCATGCAGATGGAAAGATCGGTGTTCTTGTAGATGTTGAGACAGACGTTGTCAATGACGCAATCCGTGAGATGGCCAAGAACGTTGCAATGCAGATTGCTGCCATGAGACCGCAGTATACCAGCAATGCAGAGGTTCCGGCAGATTATATCGCACATGAGACCGAGATCCTTCGTGCAGCTATCATGAACGATCCGAAGGAGTCCCAGAAGCCGGCAAAGGTTATCGAGGGAATGTTAAAGGGTCGTGTCAACAAGGAGCTGAAGGAAATCGTTCTGCTTGATCAGGTTTATGTAAAGGCAGAGGATGGAAAGCAGTCTGTAGACAAATATGTACAGCAGGTTGCCAAGGAAAACAATGCTAAGATCACGATCAAGGGATTCACACGTTTTGAGACAGGTGAAGGCCTTGAGAAGAAGAACGAGGACTTTGCTGCTGAGGTTGCAGCACAGGCAGCTGGCAAGTAATCAGGGCTGCTATACGCATTAGCTCGTATACACCGGAAATCCGTGCACATGGAAAGTGTGCACGCGGTTTCCGGCTTTTTTTATATTAAGATCATCGCTGTATCTGGTTCTCCTGAATTTCCGGAGAAATATTGCAGGCAGACCAGATCCTTGTGGCAGCCAGCCCGTATACTTGTACAGGTAATGCGCTTTATGTTAGTCTAATGAAAAATTGTCTATTTCTGTGGTTTGTATTTGAAGTAGCGCAAGCCGGGCGCTATACTGAGAAAAAAAGTAAATAAATATGAAAGGTACTATTTTATTATGGCAGAAAATACAACGAAGGCATTGAGAAACTGTGTTATGTATTCTGTTTTTGTCAGAAACTACAGTGAAGCAGGTACATTTCAGGCATTGGAGCGGGATTTGCACCGTATAAAGGATCTGGGAGTCGATATCATATGGCTGATGCCGATCCATCCCTGTGGCGTAAAGAACAGAAAGGGCAACCTTGGGTCTTCTTATGCTATCCGGGATTACAGGGCAGTCAATCCGGAATTTGGTACACTGGAGGATTTCAAAAGCCTTGTAAGTGCCATCCATAAATTGGGAATGAAGTGCATTATCGACGTGGTTTACAATCATACCTCGCCGGACAGTGTCCTTGCGCATAAGCATCCGGAATGGTTTTACCATAAGGCGGATGGAAGCTTCGGCAACAGGATCGGCGACTGGTGGGATGTGATTGACCTGGATTACAGCAACAGGGACCTTTGGGAGTATCAGATTGACACTCTGAAGATGTGGGTAGGAGAATATCAGGTCGATGGCTTCAGATGTGACGTTGCACCGATTGTGCCGGTTGCATTCTGGAAGGCTGCTAGAGAAGCCGTTGAGGAGGTGCATCACGGATGCATCTGGCTCGCCGAATCCGGCGAACTGCCATTTATCACCTATACGCGCGGGCATGGTATACCCTGTGCCTCTGATTCTGAACTTTACCAGGCATTTGACATCTGTTATGACTATGATATGTACCATCGTTATATTGGATATCTCAGTGGAAAAAATACGCTTACGGATTATGCAAATGCTCTGAACCTGCAGGAATATATTTATCCGGATAATTATGACAAGCTGAGGTTTCTGGAAAATCATGACAAGCTCCGCGGTGCTTTTCTCATCCGGGATGAGAGGGCACGCAGGAACTGGACAGCCCTGTCCTATTTTCTGAAGGGGACAACGCTGATTTATAACGGCCAGGAGCGAAGCGCAGATCATGTACCGAGCCTGTTTGACAAGGACAATGTTTCCTGGGATGGTACAGATCTGACCATGCTGATGAGAAAACTCTATTCCGTGTGTAAAGAACTTCCTGTCGACTGTACCGAAAAGATGTATGCAGCCAGTCATGATATTATGGTCGGCATCCGTACAGTAAATGCATCTGCTGCAACTGGAAAACCTGGAAGCAGAACTGCAGGTGTTTTTTGCCTGGGCGAAGCAGGCGGCCTGATTTCTGTGAATGAATATGACATTCCGGATGGTATATACACTGATCTGATCCACGAAAGACAGGTGGAGGTTAGCATGGGACATCTGTCAGCGGATGGAGAACCGCTCGTGTTCAGCCTTGACCATTAACGGATTAATATAATTGTCTCTTCTTTCAGTATTCTTTTAACTATTTATAGAAGCATAGATCTTATAGAAATTGATAAAAAAATGGTACTGCACAGCATCTGTTCAGGTCTGGAGGTGAGCTTATGAAGCTGGACAAGTATCTTGGCTGCTCGCGGGCAGCACGAAAACTGATCAAGGCGGATCTCGTATTGAAAAACGCAAAGATTGTCAATGTGTTTACGGATCGTGTGGAGGAGGGAAACGTTGCCATCACGAACGGAATGATCGTTGGAATCGGCGATTATCAGGGCGTGAAGGAGATCAACCTGCAGGGCATGTACCTTACCTCCGGCTTTATTGATGCCCATCTGCATCTGGAATCCACACTGGTAAATTCCCAGGTGCTGATCGCGAAGGCAACAGCTCACGGCACGACGACTTTTATTGTGGACCCGCATGAGGTAGCCAATGTTGCCGGAACAGATGGCATCGATTATCTGCTCTCTCAGACGGAAAACTGTCCGGCACATGTGTATGTCATGATCGCTTCCTGTGTGCCTTCCACGCCGATAGATGACAATGGGTGCACCCTGACTGCAGATCAGATGGCTCCCTATCTGAAAAACCAGCGTGTACTCGGTCTGGGCGAGGTGATGGACTGTATGTCTGTCATCAATGGCGATCCGGAAATGAACCGGAAGCTGGAGCTTTTTGATGGAAGAGTAAAGGATGGACATGCTCCGAATCTTTCGGATGAAGAGCTGGCTGCCTATGTGATGGCTGGTGTGACTACAGATCACGAGGGGACGACCTATGAATATGTCATGAAGGAACGGTCCATGGGCATGACCTGCCATATCCGGGAGGGCAGTGCCGCCAGGAATCTGGAAATGATCGTCAAGGGGATCGTGGAGAACAATACCAATACCGAGGGGTTCTGCTTCTGCACGGATGACAAGCATATTGAAGACATTACACGGGAGGGCGACATCGATCATAATGTCCGGAAGGCTGTCAGCATGGGAATCAGTCCGATTGCTGCTGTCAAGATGGCAACGATTCAGCCTGCAAGGTGCTACGGCCTTCGAAGAACCGGTGCGGTGGCTCCGGGATTCGATGCAGATCTTGTTGTATGGGATTCCCTGAAGGATTTTAACGCTCAGATGGTCTTTTACAAGGGGAAGCTGATCAGAGGTGAACAGCGGGTTAAGCCTGCACCCTGTCCGCCAAAGCTGATGGATACGATTCACCTTGGGAAAATAGATCCGGAAAGCCTGAGAATCCCTCTGGATGGGAAACCGTTCCCTGTGATCCGGATGATACCCGGACAAATTCTCACGGAACGGAAGGACATGCTTCTGCCAGGCAGAGAATATTTTGAGCCGGATGGTCATCTGGACAAGATCGCTGTTTTTGAGCGCCATAAGGCAACCGGAAAGACAGGAGTCGGTGCTGTGCTGGATTTTGGACTTACCGGTGGAGCCATCGCTTCTTCTGTATCTCATGACAGCCATAATATTATAGTGATAGGAGATAATGACAGAGATATTCTGATGGCGGTGCATGAACTGGAGCGCACCCATGGCGGGTACACGATCATTCAGAATGGTGAAGTATATGATACGCTGGAGCTGCCGGTGATGGGACTGATTTCAGACAGGAGTTATTCCTATGTGAACCGGAAGCTGAAAAAAATGATTCACCAGGCGCACAGAATGGGTGTGCCTGTGGCTATGGACCCGTTTATTACGCTGTCCTTTATGGCACTTCCGGTTATCCCTGAAATCCGATGCACACCCCGCGGTGTTTACAGCGTGACGGACGGAAAATTTCTGCGGTAATTTATTGCGAAATTCCGGAGAAAAGGTTTTTCAAGGAAATTATTCCAATAAGCGTATTCCAATAAGCGACACGCGCGTTCAAATGCCTTGCTAAGCAACATGCGCGGTCAAATACCTTGCAGGTGAAAAAGCCCTGCATCAGATTCCCGGTTTTCCGAGATCCGATGCAGGGCTTTAAAAATCTCAGCTCAATCTGATGTGTCTCAGCTCAATCTGATATGTATCAGCCTGATCTGATATGGGTCAGTCTTCTACGGATACAAGCTCAATCTTGAAATTCAGCTCTTTTCCGGCCATCTCATGGTTCGCATCAAACGTGATGGACTTGTCATCCTTTGCCTTGACAAGAACCGGGAAAGGTTGTCCCATTGCGTTTGACAGATAAGCATGGTCACCTGCTTTCAGTCCTGCCGCCCCTTCCAGCTGGTCAAGCGGTACAGTGAAAACCGCGTTTGGATCGTAAGGACCGTAGGCTTCTTCCGGGGCAAGATGAATGTTTACGACATCTCCCACCTGCATCTCCACCACTGCTTTGTCAAACCCCGGAATCATCATGCCGGTTCCGCATACAAATTCCAGAGGCTCACCGCGGCCATAGGAGGAATCAAAGACGGTACCGTCATTGAAGGTGCCCTCATAATGGGTCCTGACAGTCTTGCCGGCATTCGGCCCTTCAAAAATAATCTGCATTTCATGGCATCCGCCACTGCAGCATCCGCCGCCGCAGCCGGATTCCTCATCGGAGCAGCATCCACCGCAGCTGGATGCATCGTCCCCGCAGCATCCGCCACCACAGCCGGACGTCTCATCAGAATCTGCAGCTTCTGCGTCTCTGTGGTTTCCACAGCCGAAACCCTCTGCATGCTCATGTGCATGGTCACAATTTACACCTTCGGATACAAGAGCTCCGTCAAGCAGAGCGCGGACGGCATCATCCGCGTCTCCTGAAGCTCCTGAGAAGATCCGGAGTCCGGCATCAGCCAGCGCAGCCTGGGCGCCTGCACCCATGCCGCCGCAGATGATGGTATCTACACCCTGCTCTGCAAGCAGTCCTGCAAGTGCCTCATGGCTCACCCCGCCTGCCTGCAGGTATTTCATGGAGACAATCTGATTATCCTCGATGGTATAAATTTTAAAAGTTTCAGTTCTTCCGAAATGCTGGAAGATATTGCCATTGTCATAGGTTGCTGCAATTTTCATATTTTTCATCCTTTCTCACTGTTTGCGTTTGAAGAAAAAATCGCTTTTCACTGTTTATCCCATATTGAAAAATTATTTTCTCTGACTTATGTATTCTGCAGGTGCAGTATAAGCACATGGGCATAGGATGGTATCGCCGGGGCAGATTGCTCTGCATCCACAGAATATTTCAAATTTACCAGTCGTTTAAGTATATGCGATCAGCAGATGAAAATCAACCGGCTCTGCAGGCGCGGATCGCAATTTAAAATTTTAGAATTAACTTGAATTGCCCACTATTTTTGTGTTAATATATTCATAGATCTACAAAGAGCAAATAAATATTGTAGCTGGAGAATTATGAGTCAGTTGCTGAAGCGATGCAAATGTGCACCGTTTATGCGCTGACTCTTTTTTCGTGTGTAAACAAGTCAGAAGCTGCAGATGAAGCAAGTAAGTCATAGGAGGTCGAATGTACGATGCTGTATGATGTGGTAATCATTGGAGCAGGAGTGAGCGGAAGCGCGATTGCCCGGGAACTTTCCAGATACAAATTGCAGATCTGTGTTCTGGAAAAAGAGGAGGATGTCTGCTGTGGCACAACCAAAGCCAACAGTGCGATTGTCCATGCCGGTTTTGACGCGGAGACAGGAAGCATGATGGCAAAGCTGAATGTCCGTGGCAGCCAGATGATGGACCAGATTGCTTCAGATCTGGATGTTCCATTCCGCAGAAACGGAGCACTTGTTGTCTGCACGGATCCCGATGAGGTGGACGGTCTTCAGAAGCTGTATGACCGTGGTATCGCAAATGGACTTCCGGCGGACAGCATGGAGATACTGAACCGCGAGGAGGTGCTTGCACTCGAGCCCAATCTCTCAGAGAATGTGGTGGGGGCATTTTATGCGAAAACCAGCGGCATTGTATGTCCCTTCCTCCTGAATATTGCAATGGCTGAGAATGCCAATGTCAATGGCGTGGATTTCTTTTTCAATACAGAGGTGGAGCATATTGAAGAAGACACACTTCCGTCATCCGGAGAGAAGATCTGGAGAATCCGTACCTGCAATGGTGATTACAAAGCCAGATATATTATCAATGCAGCCGGTGTCTATGCAGATGTTTTTCACAACATGGTCAGCGCAAAAAAAATTCACATCACACCGAGACGCGGCGCTTACTGCCTGCTGGACCGGGCAGCCGGTAACTATGTGTCACATACAGTATTTTCACTGCCGGGCAAGATGGGAAAGGGCGTTCTGGTAACACCTACGATTCACGGCAATCTGCTCATCGGTCCAAACGCACAGGATATCGAAAACAGGGAAGGAACCAACACGACAGCTGAAGGACTGCAAGAGATCATTGAGAAGGCAGGACGCAATGTACGGAATCTGCCGATGTATCAGGTGATCACATCCTTTGCCGGTCTTCGTGCCCATGAAGACGGCCACGATTTTATTATCGGAGAGGTGGAGGATGCGCCCCGTTTTATTGACTGCGCCGGAATTGAATCCCCCGGACTTTCATCCAGTCCTGCGATCGGAGAATATGTCGCAAAGATGATGGCTGAGAAGCTTCACCTTACGCCAAAGGAGAACTGGAATGGAAAACGGAAGGGAATCCTGAGACCGTCTGAGCTTTCCATGGAGGAGAGGAACGCATTGATCCGGGAAAAACCGGCCTATGGAAGAATTATCTGCAGATGCGAATCCATTACAGAGGGAGAAATTCTGGACGCCATACACAGACCTCTTGGCGCCCGTTCTCTTGATGGTGTCAAGCGGAGAACCAGAGCAGGAATGGGACGCTGCCAGGCAGGTTTCTGTTCTCCCCGTACCATGGAGATCCTGCATCGGGAGCTCGGCATACCATATGAGAAAATCACCAAGAGCGGCGGCGATTCAAAGCTCGTGACGGGTCGTACCAAGGAACATTTCGGGGAGGAAGCATAATGGAGGCAAATACAATGCAGGCTTATGATATTGTGATTGTAGGTGGCGGCCCGGCAGGACTGGCAGCAGCGATCTCCGCCAGAAAAAGCGGTACAGAGCGTATTCTGATTCTGGAGAGAGACGGAGAGCTTGGAGGCATTCTGAATCAGTGCATTCATAACGGATTCGGGCTGCATACCTTCAAGGAAGAACTCACAGGTCCGGAATA
>JAJGAH010000040.1 GCA_020844525.1 Eubacterium sp. | reverse complement strand
ATGCCTTCAATACATGGGTGCCCATGTACGCCAATGTCACAAAGACGCCTGCTTATCTGTCCAATACCGGAAAGCACGCCTCCACTGACAATTTCTACTGGACAAGCCGCATGATCGCGGCGATGACGGACGCCTCCTATGGAAAGAGCCTTTTCCATATTGAACGCTATCAGCAGACCGTTGGTGCAAAAGGACATGAAATTCTGCACAAGTATGATCAGAAGATGAAGGCTGTATGCGATGCATGCGCTGGACCAGAGTGTCAGGACAGCATTCATGAACTTGCTGAAACCGCAAATCAGGAAATGTCCGATTTTCTTGAAGCGGAAGCATCTGATACATTGGACAAAGTCCTCTATGCTTTGAGCAATCAGATGAAAAACTCCTATGCCAGATCAGACCATTGAAGACAGACCGATCTGGTGATAAATGCGCGTTTTCATTTACAATGATATAAATCAATGTGTTCGTAAAAGGATTAGAAGCCGAAGTATAAAAGAACCTGATAATTTACTGTTAGAAAAGCAGATGACGAAAAAATGACTGCTCAGACAAGTAGTTTCTTCGTTATCTGCTTTTTTATTATGCAGTCATACAGAATGTTTCCTTTTTCACAAATCACATACCCATACTATACAAAGAAATCAGCAGGAGGTGTACGCAATTGATATAACGATATTATCAACTAGCTGGAAAAAATCAGTAATACATTTAAGGGAGAATTGAAAGCGGTAACCCGATATAGATATAGATATAGATACAGCAACAGCGTTGCAGGAGCAGCGAAGCTTTGTATATTAGTTGTTGTAAGTCATTTTTTCGTCATCTGTCTGTATTATGGAAAATCCCATTTATTTTATATTATTATATAACAACATTTATATTTCTTTATTTAGAGGGCGGAAAATGCTTACAGATCAAGGGCTTTCCGGTTCCTGATAACGAAAGATCTACTGTCAGCTGACATAAATTCTACTTCCAGAAAGCATTGAAATGAAGGCAGAATACGAAAAAGGAGAATTTCAGCAAACAGCTTTGGGAAGGCAGATAAAGAACAAAAAACTCCAATCATAAATCAGAAAGCGAAAAATATACTGCAGACACCGATGTGAATACTGATGACGAAAAAAGTACTGATACTTATCTTAAGTAATTTTGTCGCTGTCAAAAAGTCTGCCATGCAAGGCAACCTGTTCAGAAAACGAAAGAGAAACTGATCGTTAGACGAAAATGAGGCTTCAGAAAGCGAAAAAACTACTGAACAAATAAGATGACGAAGAAATGACTTATGTAAAGTGGTGAGATAGACTGGCAGAAAACGAAAAATAAACTGAAATGGTTCATATTTATGTAACCAGATGGCGAAAAAACTACTGAATCACGCCTGGAAATATCAGATGACGAAAATGATACTGAACAGCCAGATGTTGTGAGAACCTGTAAAATCAGTGTTTATTGAGAACTGATAACGACAGGATTACTGATTCAGTCAATTTGTCGCTGATGCATTCAGGAAATGTATAGATAACGAAAAAACTACTGAAATGTAAAGGAAAATTAATAAGTAGATTTTTCGTTATCTGAGAGACAAATCGGAGGGAATAGAGTATGATTCCCTTTAACGGTATTTTTGTCGCTTTCTGACAGATAAAGGGGATATTGTACACATGACAAGCACCAGTGTGCGGAACGATCTGATCGATGGGGTCGTTGTCCGCAAGAGTAATTCACTGATCAATGCAAAATATAAGACTTCCATTTTAGGAAACAAGATTATCGCAGTCTCACTCACCAAGCTTCAGCAGGAGCCCGGATCAAAGCAGGTTATGGCAACGCTCTACCCAAGTGAGATCAAGCGGATCCTCGGCAATGAGACAGACACCAACATTTACAAGAAGCTCAAAAGCGTAAGCAAGCAGCTGGCTGGCAACATTATTACTATTGAGGACGGGCTTGGAAACTTCCACACCTTTACGATGATCACCAATGTTTCCTATAAGGACCAGAAGCTGGAGATTATCTACAACCGGGAGATGACACCGCACATCACAAGTCTCCAGAAGAGCTATACGTCCATGGAGCTGGCAACGCTGGTATCCTTTGAGAAGAACAGCTCCTTCCGTCTGTATGAGCTTCTGAAGAAGGAAGCCTACAAGATCGACACGACGAAATCCAAGTTTGTCACAAAGGTTTACAGTGTGGATGAGCTTCGCTGCACCCTGGGTCTTGTGAATCTGGATGCCTCTTATCTGCAGAGAGCCGTGTCAGATGGTGCGACATGGTCGGAACTCGTACATCTGGCGAAGAAGGAGGACAAGCAGTACGAGCGTTTCACCGATTTCCGCACAAAGGTTCTCGATGAGGCAAAGGCAGAGATGGATGAGAAGGCGGATATCACCTTTGAATATACAGTGGAGAGAGGAAATCGCGGGCGGGCGACAGATATTCTCTTCATGATTTCCTGGAACCTGCCGGAGGCAAATCTTGAGACCATTCATAAGAACCGTGAGAAGATTGTGGAGATCAGTCCGGAATACGCGAAGGTTGCAGAGCCGGATCCTTTTGAGAAGCTTGCAAAGGAGGATAAGGAGAGCGGGGCGAAGAAGCTCCGGGAATACTCTGAGCTTCTCACTTATCTGAAGAAGAGCGGAATCCGTGCGACAAGCGGTTTTACAATGGATTATTATGACAAGCTGCTGCAGGAGGCCGGTGGGGATTCGGATGTGATCAAGAGAGAGATTGATTACGCCAAGACGAGCGGCGTCACGATCCGGAATTACTTCGGCTGGCTTCGAGAAGCCGTGAAAAACCGCTATGCAGATCAGGTTGTGGAAGCTGTGGGAGGCAGTACAGAGGATGCGGAAACCGCAAGGGTCCTGCATAAGGAGTCACACACAACCAGAACAAAGGAGCTTGTCTGGGAGAGATATAAGCAGAAGGATAATTTCCAGGATTTTGTGGACAGCATTGGTGTGCCACTTGAGGCAATGGAGCTGGCCTTCGATATCGATGAGCGGATCAGGATGTACATGGACTTCACTGTTGAAAGCATGAAGAACAGCTGATCTGCCGGTTCTCTTTTGGTATCGCATCAATATTATTGCAGAAGTTTTTTCTCTTCATGTAGTTTTCCTAAGCGGGATATGAACGTGAAAAGAATGGAAAAAATATTATTTGTATCTATTTCTCTATATATAAATATGATTATAATACGGAGAGCATTTTCCTGTAAATAAGTATACGGGAAGAGATCAATATCTGAAATCAACAAAAGTATCTATATAAATACTGAAAAGTCGTGATTGAATGTGAAAATGGGAATTGGTATTATTTCAACCATGACAAAGACGTCCTGGGAGCATATTAGAAAAGCTCTCAGGACGTTTTTTATAAGGGAGGTGGGCAAGCGTGAACCGGAGGAATTATATCATAACCGTCGCCAGAGGCTTTGGGAGCGGTGGAAAAGAAATCAGCCTGAAGGTTGCAAAGAAACTTGGAATTCCCTGTTATTACACGCAGATCATGAAGATGGCATCAGAGATCAGCGGCATCAATGAAAGAGAGTTTGTTCAGACAAATGAAAAACTGCGTGGGAATGCACTCCTGAGACGTTTAAAAGCAGTTCCAAACAGAGACAAAATTATTGAGCCAACTGAGCATAATTTTGTTTCAGATGTCAATTTGTTTAATATTCAGGCAAAAGTGATTCGTGAACTTGCAGATACAGAATCCTGTGTGATCATCGGCAAATGCGCCAATGATATCCTGAAGGACCGGGATAATGTAGTCAGCTTTTACATTGAGGCACCCAGAGCCTTCTGTGCTGCCAGGGTCATGAAGGACTTTGGATGTGAGTACGATGAAGCGGCGAAAATGATTCACCATACAGACAGGTACCGGGCAGATTACTATCAGTATTATACCGGAGGAAAGAAGTGGACAGATCCTGTCGCCTACGATATGACTTTGAATTCAGAAAGAGTCACCATTGATGGGTGTGTAGATTCGATCATATGGTACACCTCCTATAAGCTTGGCCGGGATATTCTGCAGGAACAGTCCTGAAGCTCAGGCCAATCAGGGAGTATTGTAAAGGGCAGAATATATTCTGCAAACTGAATACAGCGTGACAAGGGAGTCGACGGACAGATACCAGCGGATCTGCAGTCGGCTTCCTTTTTCTAACCACGGAACTTTTAATTTCAGATTCAAGAAAAAAGGAGGAGAGATTATGAGAAAGAGAGGATTATTAGCAGCGGTACTTGCGATGTCGTTACTTGCAGGATGTGGTTCAGCCGGATCTGCAGCATCAGCCGGAGGTTCATCAGCAGCATCCGCAGGATCAGCATCATCGACTGCCAGTTCTGGTGCTTCGGCAGCATCCGGAGATACGGTCAAGGTTGGTTTGCTGCATTCCCTGACAGGTTCCATGGCAATCAGTGAGGAGGCAGTACGTGACGCGGAGGTGCTGGCGATTAAGCAGATTAACGCTGATGGAGGTGTTCTGGGAAAGCAGATTGAATATGTGGAGGAAGATGGAGAATCAGATCCGTCAACCTTTGCCACAAAGGCAGAGAAATTGATTGATGAAGATCAGGTAGCCACGGTTTTCGGGTGCTGGACTTCAGCATCAAGGAAGGCAGTAAAGCCGATTTTTGAAGATTACGACAATCTTTTGTGGTATCCGGTTCAGTATGAAGGAATGGAGGATTCCGATAATATCGTCTACGTGGGAGCAGCGCCGAATCAGCAGATTGTTCCGGCCATTCAGTATCTGATTGATCAAGGATATAAAAAATATTTCCTGATGGGTTCCGACTATGTTTTCCCGCGTACGGCAAATGAAATTATCAAGGCACAGCTTGCCGATGCCGGACTTGAGGTGGTGGGCGAGGAATATGCAGATATGGATCAGACAGATTTCTCTTCCATTATCTCAAAGATAGAGTCCTCCGGCTGCGATGTTATCATCAACACATTGAATGGAACCGGAAATGTTTCCTTCTTCAAGCAGATGGCTGAAAAAAATTATACATCAGATGACTACATGACAATGTCCTTCTCCATTGCCGAGGAAGAGGTAAAAACCATCGGTGCGGATATTCTGAAGGGCCATCTGGTTTCCTGGAACTACTATCAGACAACGGATACCCCGGAGAATGAAGCCTTTGTAAAGGCTTATAAGGAAGCCTACGGACAGGACCGTGTCACCTCTGATCCGGTTGAAGCTGCCTATGATGCAGTTTATCTCTGGAAAGCAGCTTGTGAAGCGGCAAATAGTACAGATGTTGACGATGTGCTTGACGCCATCCATACCGGAAAGATTTCCTTCAAGGCTCCGGAGGGTACCATTACCATTGATGGAGACAATCAGCATTGCTATAAGAAGGTTCGCATCGGAAAGGTGAACGATCAGGGTCTGATCGATGAGGTTTATGCAACAGATGATGTTGTAGAACCGGATCCATATCTGAAGAATTATGCATGGGCGTCCGATGTACAGCCGGTTGAGAGCTGATCGGACCTGACGCAGAAAAAGAGAGGATGGGGTGATCAATGAGTACAATTATTACAACGATGTTTAATGGGCTGAGTCTGAGCTCCATTATTCTTCTGGCTTCCATAGGTTTGATCATTACCTTCGGATTGATGAAAGTCATCAATATGGCCCATGGGGAATTTCTGATGATCGGCGCTTATGTCACTTATCTGGTCCAGCTGTTCTTTCAAAATTTTCTGCCGGCCGCTGTCTTTGACCTGTATTATCCTGTAGCCCTTGTAGTTTCTTTTGCAGTGACATTCCTGCTGGGCTGCGTCCTGGAGAAACTGGTAATTTCCCATCTGTATGGCCGGGAGGTTGACAGCCTCCTGGCTACCTGGGGAATCAGTCTGATTCTGATGCAGCTGGCGCGGACCCTTTTTGGAACTCAGGGCGTCAATGTACAGGCCCCAGGGTTTCTGACCGGGGGCTTAAGCATAGGATCTGTGACTTTTTCATATAACAGAATTTTCATTATTTGTCTGGTCATTGCCAGCCTGATTATCGTCAGTGCGGTTCTGAATAAATCCAGCTTTGGCAAGCAGATGCGGGCAGTCATTGACAATCGGCCCATTGCACAGAGTATGGGAATCAACTCGAGACGAATTGACTGCCTGACCTTTGGTTTTGGCTCAGCGCTGGCCGGTCTGGCTGGATGTTCTCTTGCGCTGCTCGGTTCCATCGATTCCCATCTGGGTCAGAACTATATTGTACAGTGCTTTATTACGGTAGTACTTGGTGGTGTCGGAAATCTTGCGGGTGTTGTGATCGGTTCTCTTATTGTAGGCTTTAGTACGATTTGGGTGCAGTTTTATACCAGTTCAAATATTGCGAATGCCATTGTTATGGTCATTATCATTGCGTTCCTTCAGGTAAAGCCGGAAGGGATTTTTTCCAGAAAATCCCGTGCACTGGATGATTAAGGAGGCAGAGAAATGAAAATAACACAGGATAAGACAAAAAATATCTGTTTTCTTGTAATTGCAGGGATACTGGCGCTCTGTCCCGTTCTGTTAAATTCCGGTGTAATCAGCAGTTCGTCCTTTGTCACCTATATCGGCAAATGTATCTGTTTCTGTATTGTAGCAATCGGACTGGACCTGATCTGGGGCTATACAGGTATTCTCTCCCTTGGGCATGGATTGTACTTCGCATTGGGTGCTTATGGTATGGGTATGTATCTGAAACTGCAGGCAACAGATGGACAGATGACGGATTTCATGAAAACCGGAGGATTGAAGAAGCTGCCCTTGATATGGAGCCTTTTCCGGACTTTGCCGGGTACAATCGTGCTGATTCTTGTCATTCCGGCAGGCATTGCAGGAATTCTGGGCGCGCTGATTTTCAGAAATCGAATTAAAGGAGTTTACTTTTCAATTATTTCTCAGGCACTGACGTGGGCGGGATATTCCCTGTTCATTGCCCTTTCTCCCTACACCAACGGAAATGTCGGAATCACGGAGATTCAATCTGTTTTTGGAAGTATCCGGGGAAAGAGGCATTTTTCCAATATGGCGATGTTGTTCTATGTGAGTCTGGCTGTTCTGATTGTCGTGTATTTTCTTTCCGAAAAAATCGTGAAATCCAAATTCGGAAAGATTCTCATCGCGATTCGTGACGGTGAGAACCGTACGTATTTTTCAGGATACAAGGTCAGCGCCTATAAGAATACAATTTATGTTATTTCTGCCATGCTTGCAGCTGTGGCGGGCGCGCTTTTCATCAACTTCAACGGAAGCGTCACACCTACACAGATGACCATTACCTATTCTATCACCATGATTATCTGGGTGGCCGTAGGAGGAAGAGGAACCATTCTGGGACCAGTGATCGGTGCCTTGCTGATCAATCTATGCGAGTATAATCTGAGTTCCGGAGTCCTTGTTGATATCTGGCAGTATATTATCGGTGGACTTTTTGTTGTCATGATTCTGTTCTTCAAGGGCGGACTTATGGGTATCTTGACAGAGCAGATTCCTGCTGCCATTCGAAAACGGAAGGCCTCAAAACCGTTGGACAAAGAAAAGCAGGAGTTACAGGCGCACTAATGGAAAGAGGGAAAGAAAAATGGACGATGAAGCAAGAACAATTATGAAGATACGCAGAGTCTCCGTAGTCTTTGACGGATTCCAGGCGCTGACGGATGTGACAGCAGACATACCCGAGCATAAGATCAGTTTTTTTATCGGGCCGAACGGCGCGGGAAAAACAACGCTCCTGGATATTATTTGCGGAAAAACCAGGCCGACACAGGGAAATGTCCGTTTATGTAATCAGGACGGTACGGAGACGATCCTGACAAGGCTGCCTGAATACAAGATCGTCAGACTGGGGGTTGCCAGAAAGTTTCAGACACCCTCTGTCTTTGGCGGACTGAGTGTTATGGATAATATGATGCTTTCTCTGAAAGGGCATAAGAGCGTCAGAGAAGCTTTATTTTATAAAATGACAGAGGAAGACCGGACTTTGATTCTTGACACGCTGAAGCAGGTGGGTATGGAAAGTTATACCGAAGAGAGGGCAGGCGCATTGGATCATGGGCATAAGCAATGGCTGGAAATTGCTATGCTTCTGGTCCAGAAGCCCCAGATCATCATGCTTGATGAGCCTGCTGCAGGAATGAACAAGGACGAGACAAGAAAGACCGGTGATATTCTTCTTGCGATCAAGGACAGATGTACCATCATTGTCATTGAACATGATATGGATTTTGTACGGCAGATTGCCGATGAAGTAACGGTTCTGCATGAAGGAAAGATCCTGGTGAAGGGAACCGTTGAGGAAGCGCTGGAGAATAAGGAAGTCCAGGCTGTCTATCTGGGAAGAGGAGGCGAGAAGGATGCTTGAGATAAAAAAACTAAACGCCGGATATTCGGAGACAAACGTTCTTCCCAGCCTGGACCTTGAAGTTCCCGATGGAAAAATTGTCTGTCTGATTGGCCGTAATGGTGTTGGGAAGACAACGACACTGCGTACCATTATGGGAATTGTAAAGGAAAACAGTGGGAGTATTAAACTGGAAGACAAGGAGTTAACCGGGATTCCAACGTATGAGAGGGCCAGAATGGGTATTGGCTATGTGCCACAGGGAAGAGAGATCTTTCCGGACCTTTCTGTAGAGGAAAATCTGCGGATCGGATTGCGGGCAAGAGGGAAAAGCCTGAAGATCCCGGAGTATATTTACGATTTGTTTCCGATACTTCCTTCTTTTGCCGGGCGTAAGGGCGGAGATCTCTCCGGCGGTCAGCAGCAGCAGCTTGCCATTGCGCGGGCTCTGGTCACCGATCCCAGGCTTCTGATTCTGGATGAGCCGACAGAAGGAATTCAGCCCTCGATCATTCAGAATATCGGGGATGCGATTCGAAAAATCAACAAAGAACGTCACATCACAATTCTGATGGTGGAACAATATCTGGATTTTGTCATGGATCTGGCCGATGAAATTTATGTCATGCAAAAAGGATCTATTATTTATCATAGCGAGCGTAAGGATGCCGATAAAAGTGAAATCGAACGCATGATGATTTGAGGGGCAGTGTTTTCAGTAAATATGAACATGGATAAAGTGAGGGCAGGAACGAACGGAAGTATCGCTGCCCTCTCTTTTTTATGTATGCTTCAGCATATCCAGCATGATCTCCACAATATACGCAGCAGCTTCAACAGGTGGCATTCCGACTCTGCTGATATTGCTGACTACTTTGTAGTCGCTTTCCGACATTTGGGGGTTTGCGTGCATCGCCATGTATGCAGACATGCTCTCATTCGTGATCAGTCCCGGCCGTTCTCCAATTAATACACAGGTGAGCTTCGCATTCAGCAGCGGACCGATGGTGCGTGCTGTATTTACTCTGCAGTATCTGACGAAAAATGGAGTTCCAACATGGATTCCCTCTGCTTCCAGCCCGGCTTTCATTCCCTGATAGAGATCTGGAATATTGGCAGCGATGGAGGGACTGCACAAACCATCTCCAAAGTATATCTCCACATCGACATTATGCTCACAACGTTCGCTGATTATTTTCTTTGTCTCATCATCAAAGAGTCTTCCCCAATCAGGCCGTGTCAGCATTTCATATTTATTGGAACACTTTGTTTTTACTTCAAAGACTCCGAGCTGTTTTATCACAGTATCAGGCACCTCCAGCTGTACAGCGTCATTTGCCCGTGCCTGCGCAGCTCTGAATGCGAGCATAGCCTTTGTAGTATAACGCGGACCGCAATGCCCGATACCGATCCTTGCCGGTGTACTTTTCTTTAATCGTGTCATTTCCTGCGGATTTTTATATGTTCCAGAGTAGTCTTTCGGGAGCATCAGTTTTCCTCCTATGCTTTTCTGCAAAATCTGGTCGGATCTCCTGCAGCAGGGCCCAGCCTTCCGTTTTCATAGATACCACGCTTTTCCAGCCAGACCTCAAATTCATGAATCGGCTTCTTCCGGAATAATTGCCGGAGGGCAGCGATATCGTGATAGCCACTGGATTGATACATCAGCATGACATCATCTCCCTGAGGAAGACCCATAAAATAATGGCATCCGGCTGCAGTAAGCATGGAAGCCAGGCTTTCCAGATCATTCTGGTCCGTGACCATATGATTGGTATAGCAGCAGTCACAGCCCATCGGCAGCCCATGCAGATGACCACAAAATACATCCTCCAGGCCGGCCCGCAGCAGCTGCCTTGCGTCATATAAATACTCAGGCCCCATAAAGCCTACAACTGTGTTTACAAGGAATGGTCTGTAGTGTCTTGCCAGACCGTAGCAGCGGCACTCCATGGTCTGCTGGTCCCATCCATAGTGAAATCCCGAAGATAACTCACTGGCCTGTCCTGTTTCAAAATACATGATATTGGGACCTTTAGAACCTCCATCTTCATGGAACATTTCATTAGCTTCCTTCAGCATATCTGTGGTGACACCAAAGGAGGCCAGAGCCGCTTCTGTCCCGGCAATGGATTGAAAGCAGAGATCAGCTTTGTGACCTCTTTCCAGTGCCTTCATCTGCGTTGTGATATGGCTCAGGACACAGGTCTGTGTGGGAATCTCATATTCATTTTTGATATCCCACAATAAGTCCCAGATGGCAATCGTGTCCTCTACAGTATCAATTGCAGGATTCAGACCGATCACAGCATCACCAGCACCATAGCTTAACCCTTCCAATATACTTGCTGTCACTCCTTTGGGGTCATCCACAGGGTGGTTGGGCTGAAGTCTGCTTGCAAGTACATTTTTTTCTCCGATCGTAG
>JAJGAH010000039.1 GCA_020844525.1 Eubacterium sp. | reverse complement strand
CCTTCCTTTCTCCCTGATGGAAAAAGATCCGCTAAACGTCTGACCGGTTTCCAGTGTGATTTTCCGGGTCACCATCGGTATCCTGCATGGAATGCGGTCTTGATGCAAGTCTCTGTTCGTGCGCATTCAATGCGCGGCCGACCAGCTCCACGAGCCGCTTCACATCTCCCTTCAGATATAAATATCCGCATACCGCCTCAAACCCGGTTGCACGTCTGTATTCCTGAATGCTGGCATTCTTTGCCCTGGTAAGTGCCTTGGAATTTCTGCCACGGTGAAAGACCCGCTCTTCTTCATCCGTGAGAAGTCCGTTTTCCTGCAGATAGCCGATCATCTCCGACTGCGTCTCTGCCTTCACAAGGCTGCTTGCTCTCCGGTGAAGTTTATTTACCGGGGCATCCGACTGTCTCACAAGAAGCGTACGGATCATCAGCTCATATATCCCGTCCCCAATATATGCCAGTGTAAGCGGCGAGAACTGACGTGCTGAAAAATCAGGAAGCGAAAAGGCTTCCTCCAGATCATGTGTCAGCTCTGTAACAAGATCCGTCTCTTCATCGGATGGATGGCTTTCTGATGGATGGTTCTCGTTCATTTTCTCTCCCACCGGACACCCTCTCTGGTATCTTTGAGCACAATACCCTTCGCCAGAAGCTCGTCACGGATCGCATCTGCCCTTGCGAAATCCTTTGCCTTGCGGGCAGCATTCCGTTCAGCAATCTTCTTCTCGATTTCTTCGTCGAGGTTCTCTTCTTTCACATCGACAATCAGTCCCAGGATTCCGGAAAGATCCGTAATCTCCTTCTTCACAGCCTCTGCAAAAGCCCTGGAGCTGTCCGGCTTCACTTCAACATTCGCGAATTTTACAAGATTGAATATTGCGGTCTCAGCATCTGCTGTATTCAAGTCATCATCCATTGCCTTTTCAAACTCGTAGCGATATTGTCTCATGTCCTGGGGAATGCATTCTGCTCCGGTTTCCGGATCTGTTGTCACAGTGAAATCCATTCGCTTGCCGTTTTTGTCAACGCCAAGCTTTTCTCTTTCGGCGTCTGTGAGCGCATCTGCCGGGGCATTTGCAATACGATCGTTCAGCGTGCTTACCGCCGTACGGATTCTTCCCAGAGAAGCCTTTGCGGAATTCATGATGTCTGCGCTGAAATTCAGCACTCTCCTGTAGTGTGCAGAGAGCATGAAGAACCGGAGCACCTGCAGATCATAGTGTTCTCCAACCTCACGGACTGTCTTGAAATTGCCCAGCGATTTGGACATCTTGACATTATCAATATTGAGAAAGGCATTATGCAGCCAGTAATGCGCAAATTCCTGACCTGTCGAGCACTCAACCTGGGCAATCTCGTTTTCATGATGCGGGAAAATCAGATCCTCTCCACCCGCATGAATGTCAATGGTCGTTGCATGCAGATACTTTCGCGACATCACGCAGCACTCTGTGTGCCAGCCCGGTCTTCCGTCGCCCCAGGGGCTTTTCCAGAATGGCTCCCCTTCTTTTTTTGGTTTCCAGAGTACAAAGTCAAGGGGATCTTCCTTTTCTGCCTCTCCAGTGACTTTCAGGTCCCGAAAACCTGAACGAAGGTCATCCAGATTCTTATGTGAAAGCTTGCCGTAAGAGGGATCCTTCCTTGTGCGGAAATAAACCGTTCCGTTGACATTGTATGCAAAGCCCTTCTCCTCAAGATCTTTGATCAGGCGGATCATGCCATCAATCTCCTGGGTGGCCAGAGGATGTGTGGTGGCTGGCAGAACGTTCATTGCCGCCATATCCTTCTTTGTCTCCATGATATATCTTTGAGAGAGTTCTGCTGCTGTCACACCCTCTTCGTTGGCCCTCTGAATGATCTTGTCATCTACATCCGTAAAATTGGACACATAATTCACATCATAGCCTTTATACGTAAGATACCGGCGAAGCGTATCGAATACAATCATGGGTCTGGCATTTCCGATGTGAATCAGATTGTAAACGGTCGGGCCGCATACATACATCGTTACCTTGCCTGGTGTAATCGGCCTGAACTCCTCTTTCGTCTTCGTCAAAGTATTATAAAACCTGATTGCCATACTTAGCCTCCTGTTGAAGTTCTGAAAAAATGGTTTTCCGGAAAGGCAGTCAGCCTGCCTGATGTGAATCCGCCTCTGTTTTTGCCAGTGTACGCATCGGACACGCGGCACATCCGCCCGATGCTCCTGCAGATGCAGCAGATACACGCTCTGCTGAAAGCTGGTCCGCCGCCCGCTCCAGCATGCACACTGCCTGTGCCGCAATCCCCTCGCCTCTGCCCGTAAAACCAAGTCCCTCTTCTGTCGTAGCCTTGATATTGACCTGATCCTCCGTCAGTCCAAGTGCTTTTGCAACATTGCCGGCCATCTGGTCCAGATATGGGCGCAGCTTCGGTTTCTGACAAATAATTGTACAGTCAATATTGGAGATGATGTACATGCCTTCATCCAGCATTTCACCGACCCTTCGGAGAAGGTCCATGCTCGATGCCCCTTCATAAGCCGGGTCCGTATCCGGAAAATGGTAGCCGATATCCTTCATCGCCGCCGCCCCGAGAAGCGCATCCATAATGGCATGGAGGGCCACATCCGCATCAGAATGGCCAAGCAGCCCCTTCTCATACGGAATCTCAACGCCGCAGAGGATCAGCTTTCTCCCCTCTGTAAGTCTGTGCACATCATAACCGGTACCTGCTCTCATCCCTGACTCCTGCTCTTTCTCATCAATGATTTTTGCCTGTATGTATCACCGGTCTTCAGTCAAATCCAAAGACTTTTTCTATTACGTGGTAGCCCTTGGTGACGACCTTGCCGCCGCCCTTGCCCGGAAGACTCATTGCCACGCCAGAGGCGCTGGACCGGATCTGCAGATATCCCAGATAATCTGCCTTCTTCAGACGGTTCCACAGCGGTTTCCTCTCCTTCAGGATCTCAGGGTCACCGGACCGGAGCATCATAGACGTCGTAATAATCATGATAATGGAAACATCATGCAGCAGGAACTGCCTCTGCTTCGGGTGCAGACGCAGCTTGTGGAACTGTTCCAGATAATCCAGCATAGTATACGCCACACGAAGCTGCTGCGGAAAACGGGACATCATGACCTTCTCATTTACGCTCTGGTCAGAACGTCCGATGAAGTACCGGTAAAGATTCACATTCAGATAATACATGGTCTTTACCTTTGAGAACGGTACAAACGCATAAATATTGTCCACATAAAAAGTATGCTCCGGCAGTCTCAGACCCACTTCCCGAAGCAGACCGGTCCGGTAAATCAGGGAATGCATGAGTACATAATGAAAGACATTCATGCGCTTAACCTGGTCCCAGCCAAAGATCCTGTTCTCCGGAAGATACATCTGATAGCGCATGACATACTTTTTGTATTTGCGGTTCTGCTTCTCGTATACATAGTTGGCAAACAGTACATCTACAATCCTGCCCGCTGCAGCAAGCTCCCGCAGTGTATCCAGCACGCTCAGAAAAGATCCCTTGCCAAGCCAGTCATCACTGTCAACCACCTTGAAGTACAGACCGGTGGCATGGTCTATTCCTGTATTCACAGCGCCGCCATGGCCCTTATTTTCCTGGTGGATTGCCTTTACAATTGTCGGATATTTCTCCTGATACGCATCAGCAATTTCCGGTGTGCGATCCTTTGTAGAGCCATCGTCCACAATCAGAATCTCTACGTCCTCGCCACCGGCAAGGAGCGAATCCAGACATTTTTTCATATAGCTTTCCGAGTTATAACATGGCACGGCAATACTGAGTAATTTCATATGATCAATGATATCCCTTCCTGAATTCGGCAGATACGCCCTTAATATAATGCCACAACGCCTGTAAAAAAGCAATCTCAGGCACCTTTTTTAACCGTCTGGCAGATTCAGTTACGCAGGCACAGATGCTGCAGATACTCTGTATAGACCTTAAAGGCAGATGGAACGGCATATTTTCTCCTGACATCCTCAATCTCTGCCAGAAAATATCCTGCATCATTCTCTTTTCCCGCTGTCTGCACCGAAGATTCGCCACTGCAGAGGTTCGGAAATGCACCAACACGGACTTCATAACCGGTCATATGCCATTCCAGATGTGTAAATACATGCCGGCAGCTTTCCAGAGGCCGTATATAGACAGCCTGAAGGCCAAGTTTTCCTGTCCACCGCAGTACCGCCTTCCCAGTCATCATTCCCTCCAGATTTGGATACTCATACATTCCTGCCAGCAGACCGTTCTCAGGGCGCCGTCTGAGGAGGACCCGGTTCCCCTCCCGCACAAGAAGAATCGTCCTGTTTTCTACTTTACGGGCCCGTTTTGCAGCCTTTACGGGCAGCCGGGTCTCCGTCCCATTCTTATGAGAACGGCACCACAGTGCCAGTGGACACGTTCCGCAGACCGGAATACCATTGGGCAGGCAGATCGTAGCCCCGAGGTCCATCATCCCCTGATTTACATCACCAGGAGCAACACCGCCATGGGCGCCCAGCTCCAGACGCATAGCCTCTGTAAGTTCTGTATCCATCTCCTTCCTGAATCCCGAGCTGCTGATGTCTGAAAAATCCTCCAATACCCTGGTCATCACCCGCAGGACATTTCCATCCACCGCCGCTGAGGGCTCGTGAAAAGCAATAGAAGCAATTGCTCCTGCCGTATAATCGCCGATACCCTTCAGCTTTTTCAGTTCTGAGACTTCATCCGGAAACTTTCCATTATAGTCAGCCACGATCTGTCGCGCGGCCTTCTGCATGTTCTGGACCCTCCGGTAATAACCCAGCCCCTCCCACAGCTTCATCAGCCTGTCATCCGGGCATTCCGCAAGTGCCCTGACATCCGGAAGAGCCTTCAGAAAACGGATATAATACTCCTTTACCGTCTCAACCCGGGTCTGCTGCAGCATGATTTCAGATACCCACACAGTATAAGGATCCCCGCTCCTTCTCCATGGGAGGTCTCTTTGATTTGCCTGATACCATTTCCCCAGTGGCAGAATGATTCTCCGGATTTCCAAGAGGCGGTCCTCCCTGTTACACATTTTGTCCGTATTACGGTCAGTGCATACCCTATCGGCTCCAGAAAGGTCTTCAACAAATTTATTCCGATGTTCGCTTTTATTTTTCATAGTATTGTATTTTTTCATGTTTGTATCACTGTAATATCAGGCTTTGATGGTTAGCCTATATAAACTTGTCTTGAACTTCGAACATTTGCCGCCATATCATCTGTTTGGATCAGCCGATTCAGCTTGACACCTGTTCTCATCAACTTATAATAAAATGATCAGAAGAAAAGCATATTGCGAAAATTAAAAAAAGGAACATTATTATAATGAACAAACTGATTACAGACGGCATTATTTTTGACGTCGACGGCACGCTATGGGACACCACGCCGCTTGTTGCCAGAGCCTGGAACCGTGTCATGGACCGTTTTGACGAAAGACACCGTGCACAGCACCTGCCCCCTCTGCATCTGGTACATCCAAAGGGTGGAGGGAACGGCCTCCGGCTGGAAGCCGATGATCTCCGCCGGGAATTTGGCAAGCCTCTGGAAGTCATTATAGATGATCTGATTCCGGATCTTCCATCTGCAGAAAAAGAGTCCCTTCTGCAGTCCTGGTACGCCTCTGAGGAAGCGGAGCTGGACAAGTACCCTCCCACACCATATACCGGGCTTGAAACGGTACTGCAGAATCTCACCGGACTGAAGCCGGACCACACATGGGCAGACAGTGATAAACGATGCAGGGCCTCCCGCACGCTCCCGCCTGGTATACCGTGCTTCATTGTCAGCAACTGCCAGGGTGGCTATATCGAACAATTTCTTCGCACAACCGGCTATGGTCCCTATATCACAGATCATCTGTGTCCTGGTGACAACCATCAGCTGAAGGCATTTAATATCTATGATATCGCTTCCCGATATCATCTGCAGAATGCAGTCTATGTGGGCGATATCCAGGCGGACTGCGATGCAGTGCGTGAAGCGGACCAGCTGCTCAAACGTCATTACCAGGACTCCTGCCAGAAGGACAGTCAGATTTCCGGAAATTCCGGGAGCCCTTCTGTCCGCTTTATCTGGGCTTCCTACGGCTTCAGCTGCGTAAAGGAACCCGATGAAGTTCTGACAAAGATCTGTGACCTGCCGGATCTCATCACAGCGCACAGATAATACGAACATATACATTTCCATCATACTACAGAAAGGAACCATGATCATGCATTATCAATACAAAACCAAAGGAACCTGCTCACAGCTGATTGAATTTGATCTTGAGGATGGTATTCTCTCCAATGTCCGCTTCCAGGGCGGCTGTAATGGAAACCTTTCAGGAATCAGCCGGCTGGCAGAAGGACGCAGGGCAGATGAGGTTGCCGATCTTCTGAAGGGAACCCGCTGTGGATTCAAAAACACCTCATGTCCGGACCAGTTCTCCAAAGCAATTCTGTCTGCACTTCAGGCTGCCACAGATCAGTCCGGTGAATAATTTTCGGATTCTGGCATTCATTTCCTGTCGCTGTCTTCGGTGTCTTCAGGCATGCTTTTCCCATGTCTGAAGACAAATTTCCTGCCCTATGGCATATAAATAACCCCAATTAAATAACGTGTAAAAAATTTGCTGTTGCAAAATTAGCACTCGCCACTTGACAGTGCTAGTAACGGGTGATATAACATAGTTGTTCCAGAAAGCGGGATACAAATTCCGTATCGGAACTATAAAAAAACTATTTATCAGAAACTGATGATGTGTTCCGGTATACGTAATCTGACCGGCACTGTGGAATTGTGATAAAAGGAGGAATGACTTATGTTGCTGCCTGAACTTTTTGGAGATACTTTTGATGATTTCTGGGATGATGCCTGGAACAACCGCTGGCTGCAGACAAACACTGCTGCACGCAGAATGAACGCAGATATCAGGGAAACGGCCGACAGCTATCAGCTGGAGCTGGAGCTTCCCGGATTTGCGAAGGACGAAGTACACGCTGAACTGAAGGACGGATATCTTACAGTGACTGCCGCAAAGAATACCAGCAATGATCAGAAGGACAAAGCCGGCAGATATGTCCGCCGTGAACGTTACACAGGTTCACTCAGCAGATCCTTCTATGTAGGCGAGGGGCTGGAACCGGAGGATATCAAGGCCAGATTCGAAAACGGAATTCTTTCTCTTGAGCTTCCAAAGGAAGCGCCAAAGAAAGTGGAGTCAAAGAAAACGATCAGCATAGACGGCTGATGTTTTCCTTCAAAAGCTTCAAAAGCTAAAAGAAATAGCACAGAAACAGACAAACAGACGGTCTTCCATCGGAGTATGCAGTTAAATGCGGCTCCAGATGGAAGGCCGTTTTCTTACTCAAAGGTGAATCTGTGCATCCCCCCTGTGCAGTTCGCGGAATTCTCTTGGCGTCATATGAAACCTTTCCCGGAAAATCCTGTGAAAATAGCTGTGATTGTCATATCCGACTGCATCGATGATATCATTGATGGTAAGGTCCGTATCACAGAGCAGCTGTACTGCATGATTGAGCCGCTTCCTCTGCAAAAGCTCCTTGAAATTTGCTCCCGATGTCTTCTTGATCATTCTGCTGAGTCCATGGTCCGGCAGATGCAGTCCCTCGCTGAGCTCTGTCAATGTGGCGGTCCGGTAATTCTGCTCAATGTAGTTCAATGAGGTCATAAAAATCATATTCTCGTACTGGTCCGGTGCCATGGTCTCTGCCTTCGGTGCCACCTCCAGAAGGTACATAAATACCAGTCCCATTGTGGTCTGATTGATCCGGTTCAGCGTCTGCAGCTCAACAGAATCCACGGCATGCCATTTCAGGGCGACCAGTGAATAAATCATATTTTCAATCAGGTTCTGGATCTGGAGAACATCTGATACCCGGAAATACAGATATTCTCCCCGCAGCGAATCCTTTCGAAGCGTATTGACGATAAAATCCGCCAGTACATTATTTCTCCCGATCATTTCCGACGCAACATCCAAAAACTCAGGCAATATGACAAAGTTTATGGCAATATCCTCGCGGCCGGCAGGGAGAATCTCATGCTTTGTATATTGATTCAGGAACAACAGCTCACCCTGTCTTACTACCAGTCTTTTGTGATTGATGATATGGGTCACGGACCCCTGACAGACATACATAACCTCCACATAGTTATGTCTGTGCAGAGGAAAATGTGCAAACCTCGTATGCGTGCGTACAGTAATCAGCTGTCCTGTCTCCAGAAGCTTTGTATAATCAATTGTAAACTCTTCTCCGGAAGCGTACAGGCGTTTCTCAATCCCCGTCTGACCATCAAGAATACGCTGTTCCTCTTCTGTCACCTGCCCCAGCAGGTTCAGCAGCTTCTGATGCATTCTGTTCCTTCCCTGGTAAATTTATCAATAATGTAAATTTATCAATAATTATCATGTAACGGTCAAAAAGCAGGTCAGACCGGAATTAATTCAATATCCAGGTCCACGCTGCCGCTTACCCCGTCTACAGTTCCCGTATTGGAATACTGCCAGATTTCGAACTTATAAGTCGAATCCGGTGTCGCGCTGTAATTTGAGAACCAGACCGGAAGATTATATAACTGCGTCATATCCAAGGTGAAGGTCTCCCAGTGCAGGTTGGTATAGAGCATTGGTTCATATCCTTCTTTTGAAATATACGTACAAAAGGTCCTGATATTCTGTGTAAACTGAGCACCGGTCACGCCATCCGTACGGGCAGTCCCCTCCTCCACGGTTTCCATATCCATGGCAACCGGCAGATCAAGCATCCGGCCCTGCAGTGTATCCGTTACAAATTTCGCTTCTTCTTCAGCTTCAGACTCATTGACCGCCTGTGAATAAAAATAAACACCCACTTCCAGTCCTGCCTTACGGGCAGCCTTGTAATTTTCTTCGAACATCGAATCCTCGACCAGTGTCCCGTCGTCTCCATATCCACGGTATCCGATCCGGATAAACGCAAATGTATAGCCGGCGGAACGCACCGCCTCCCAATCGACCTCACCATTGTGCTCAGAAACATCGATACCTAGACGGCTGGTATAATGATTGGTATCTGTATAGGTCATGCTTTGTCCATCAAGCACAAAAGCATCATTATTATAGGTATTATACAGCTCACTCATCGAATAGGAAGTGGAAAAAAGACGTCCGGAAGTATCATTCTTCTTGCTGGAATAGCTTCCACAGGAGGCAATTGTCACAAATACCGCCGTAGCGGCAATGAGTACAGCTGCAAGGATACGATTCCGGAGCATCCTCTTTCTCTCTGCCTTTGTAATCCGTTTTTGTGGTTTTTTACCAGTATTCTTTTTCTTTTTTACTGCCATATAGTAACAGGCACGCGCAGAAGGCCGCGCTGCCCTGACCTTTCCAAATAATGATTTGCCAGCCCATCACCGGCTTCTCTAACATTACACACAAAAAATAGCCGTGTCAATCTTGACACGGCTATTTTCAACGGATCAATTCTTCTATATTCGCCTTACACAGGCAGCCTGTATATCGCCTGCATCCTTATTATCCGGCTGTCAGGTGTCTGTCAATCTGCCTGATTTCTGTCACTTACAGGAAGTAAACGATCAGCCCTCATCACGGATACCCTGGATCTGATCGGAAGTCTTCGGTACATAATTCGGATGATCGGACGCCCAGAGCTTTTCTGCGACCGGAGCCCAGTTCTTTGCATATTCCTCAACCTTATGTGTGAGATGGTCTACGCTTTCCGGATCACTCATATCTGTAGACTTCGCACCGGTTGCATGAACCATTGCGCGGAGCTTTGCCGGGTTCTCCAGCATCGGGCAGGGACGAAGCAGGTTGTCACTGAAAGGCTGTCCGTCATGGTAAGCCTTGAACAACGGCTGCTGCAGGCATTCCAGAATGCTGTTCTGATGAATATTCGCACCGGAATAATGAATGAATACGCAGGGCTCTGCATCGCCGTTCGGGTTGATGTGGAAATATGCCTTTCCACCGGCAATACATCCGGAAACCCACTCGCCATCATTCTGGAAGTCCATAAGGAAGATTTCCTTTCCACCATGATATCCACGGACCTCACGGATTCTGTGATACATATATTCACGCTGCTCCGGTGTCGGTACAAGCTCCATTGTTGTATCGTTGCCCGTCGGCATGAAATGGAAATACCAGCTGAACAGCACGCCCTTATCAATCAGGAAATCCAGGAACTCGTCACTGGTAACTGCCTTATAGTTTGCGCTTGTATAGCAGATTGAAGTACCATAGGGCAGTCTGTTCTCACGAAGCAGGTCCATGGTCTTCATAACCTTGTCAAATACACCCTGGCCACGACGATTATCTGTCGCACTCTCCAGGCCCTCGATAGACATGGAAAGTACAATGTTCTTGCACTCCTTCATGTCGTCACAGAACTGCTGGTCGACAAGCGTTCCATTGGTGAAAATCATGAATCCGCAATCCTTGTGTGCCTTGGCAAGCTTTACGATATCCTTTTTGCGAACCATCGGTTCTCCGCCGGTCAGAACATAGGCACGGGTTCCAAGCTCCTTGCCCTGTGTGACAATACGGTCCATATCCTCATAGGAAAGGTTCAGAGTACGGCTGTATTCCGAAGCCCAGCATCCTACGCAGTGCAGATTACATGCGGAGGTAGGATCAAAGAGGATGACCCACGGAACATTGATATTATATTTTTCCGCATTTTTGCGGGTCTCATGATATCCGACATAACCAGCCTCGAAGCCGAAAGCCATGAAAAGTCCCTTTACAACCTCCGGATCAACATCACGAAGAATACGGTCAAAGAAATTTGCGTATTTTCCGCCC
>JAJGAH010000038.1 GCA_020844525.1 Eubacterium sp. | reverse complement strand
GAAGATCATTCCGCTGGGCGGTCTGGAGGAAATCGGCATGAACATTACTGCCTTTGAGTATGAGGACAGTATTGTGGTTGTCGATTGCGGACTGGCCTTCCCGGATGATGACATGCTCGGAATTGATCTTGTGATCCCGGATATCACGTATTTAAAACAGAATATTCGAAAGGTGAAGGGCTTTGTGATTACGCACGGACATGAGGACCATATCGGCGCCCTTCCCTATGTGCTCAGAGAAATCAATGTTCCGATTTATGCAACGAAGCTGACGATCGGATTGATAAGTCATAAGCTGGAAGAGCATGATATGCTCAAGACCACTAAGCTGAAGACGATCAGATTCGGCCAATCCATTAATCTCGGGCGTTTTCGCATCGAATTTATCAAAACAAACCACAGTATTCAGGATGCCGCAGCACTGGCGATCTATTCTCCAGCAGGTACGGTAGTGCACACCGGTGACTTCAAGGTGGATTATACACCGGTGTTCGGAGATGCGATTGATCTGCAGCGCTTTGCTGAGATTGGAAAGAAGGGTGTTCTTGCCCTGATGTGTGACAGCACCAATGCGGAGAGACCGGGCTATACCATGTCAGAGCGCACGGTTGGCCGGACCTTTGATCAGATCTTTTCCGAGCACAGGGACCAGAGACTGATTATCGCTACCTTTGCGTCCAATGTGGACCGTGTGCAGCAGATTATAAATTCTGCCTGTAAGTTTGGCCGAAAAGTCGTGGTCGAGGGCAGAAGCATGGTGAATATTATTTCCATTGCTCAGGAGCTGGGCTATCTGAATGTGCCGGATAATACCCTTGTGGATATCAATCAGATGAGAAATTATCCAGACAATCAGATGGTTCTGGTTACGACCGGAAGCCAGGGAGAGTCGATGGCGGCCCTGTCCCGTATGGCGGCTGATATTCACAAGAAGGTAACCATTAAGCCGGGAGACCTGATTGTATTCTCCTCACATCCGATTCCGGGGAATGAGAAGGCAGTATCTAATGTAATCAATGAGCTGTATGAAAAGGGTGCAGAGGTTATCTTCCAGGATGTCCATGTGTCCGGTCACGCCTGCCAGGAGGATATCAAGCTGATTTATTCGCTGGTAAAGCCGAAGTATGCGATACCGGTGCATGGAGAGTACCGTCATCTGATTGCGCAGAAAAATCTTGCGCTCCAGCTGGGAATTCCGAAGGAAAATATCTTTGTCATGAAGACCGGCGATGTACTGGAACTCGACCAGAATTCCGCCGCGGTAACCGGAAAAGTGGAAACTGGCGAGATCATGGTCGACGGACTGGGTGTCGGAGATGTGGGCAATATTGTGCTCAGAGACAGACAGCATCTTTCAGAGGATGGTATTCTGATTGTGGTTCTCACACTGGATCGTTACGGAAGACAGATTCTGGCAGGACCGGATATTGTGTCCAGGGGCTTTGTCTATGTCAGAGAGTCTGAAGATCTTATGGATGAGGCAAAGCTTATTGTTGAGGACGCCTTGAATGACTGTCTGGAGAGAAGAATTACAGACTGGGGAAAACTGAAGTCATCCATCAAGGATGCGCTCAGCAGTTTTGTATGGAAGCGTACACAGCGGAATCCCATGATACTGCCAATCATTATGGAGGCATAGGCATGGACCAGGTGAGGGAGAAGACGGAGGAGCTTGTTCGGACACTGGAGAACAGTGAGGCTTACAAGCGTTACTGTTCTCTATCGGAGCAGCTGAAGGATATGCCGGAGCTCAGGCAGAAAATCAATGAATACCGGAGAAAGGTTTATGAGATGCAGACCTCCGGAAGAGACCTGTATGATGAGACTGATTATGTGATTTCCGAGTATTCCCCTCTGCTTCGCAATGAAATTGCAGCCGATTTTCTTGATGCCGAGGGTGCGGTCTGCAGGATGGTCCAGCAGGTTGTTGATACCATCAGTTCAGAAATTCATCTTGAGCTTCCGGTATGAGATCTGCCGGAAATGCAGGATACAGCGAACAGAGGCATTATCATTGTCTTCACCGTGACATCAGCGGAAAACGTCAATAGTGAGAAAAGGAGCTTTTGCGAATGGCAGCAAGGGATAAAGAGGAAAACGAGGATAGCCTTGGTTACAGAATTGCGCTTGGAGGCATCAAGGGCGTGTTGAAGATCCTTGTAATCCTTGCATTGATCATGGTGCTGATCTATCTGGGCACACGGGCTTATTCTCTGGGCTATGAGATCTTTGATGAAAAGGCGGTTGACACAGGAGATGGGCGTGCTGTGACAGTTACCATTACAGATGATATGTCTGTTCGGCAGATCGGAAAGCTTCTTATTTCAAGCGGATTATTGGATGAAAGCGCAGACGCTTTTGTCGTGCAGGAACTGCTTTCCGGATATCACGGGGAAATTCTGCCTGGAACCTATACACTGCGTACATCCATGACCGCGGATCAGATGATTCCGGTTCTTTGTCAGCAGGAGGACACAGAGCAGGGTGAAAATGCTGCAGATGTTGTCTCCGCTTCTTCTGATAATGGTGAATAAACGGAGAGAATATCATGTATATGATATCAGAGACAAAGTGAAACCTGGAGTATTGTAATGATAGTAGATGAACGGATGATAACTTTTATCAATGCTCTGGATCATGGGTATACGCCTTTTCTGGAGGAGCTTCAGAAGAAAGCCAGAGCAGAAGGAGTTCCGATTATCCGGAGAGAAATGCAGAGCTTTCTGAAGGTTTTTCTGGACATTCAAAAGCCGGAGAAAATCCTGGAGGTGGGTGCAGCTGTCGGTTTTTCGTCTATTTTTATGGCGGTTTACGGAAAGAAAAATTGCAGGATTACAACAATAGAGAATTATCCGAAGAGAATCCTGGCCGCCAGGGAGAACATTCAAAGATCTGGTTATCAGGACCAGATCACACTGTTGGAGGGAGACGCAATGGAGGTCTTGCAGACGCTTGCGGATCCCTTTGATTTTATCTTTATGGATGCGGCGAAGGGGCAGTATATTCATTTCCTGCCGGAAATTATACGGCTGATGCATCCCGGCAGCGTACTGGTCTCCGACAATGTTCTGCAGGATGGAGACCTTATTGAATCGCATTACGTTGTAGAACGCAGAAACCGCACAATTTATAAAAGGATGCGGGCATATCTGCGGGCATTGAAGGATGATCCAAGACTGGATACCAGTATTGTTCCGCTTGGAGATGGAATTTCAATTTCTGTTATGAAAGAGTAAGAGAGGAAAATTATGCTTGCAAATGGAAAACCGGAGCTGCTGATTCCGGCAAGCTGCCTGGAGGTCTTGAAGGTGGCGGTTGCCTTTGGTGCTGATGCGGTCTATATCGGAGGCGATGTTTACGGGCTTCGTGCAAAGGCAAAGAATTTCAGCCGCGAGGATATGGAGGAGGGAATCCGCTATGCACATGCACATGGTGTACGTGTACATGTGACAGTGAATATTCTGGCCCACAATGAGGACCTGGAGGGAATCCGGATTTACCTCAGAGAGCTGTATGCGATGCATCCGGATGCGCTGATCATTGCGGATCCCGGCGTGTTTGACATTGCCGGTGAGGAGTGTCCGGGCATTGAGCGGCACATCAGTACACAAGCAAACAATACAAACTGGGCTGCGGCGCAATTCTGGTACAGACAGGGAGCAGCACGTATTGTGACTGCACGTGAGCTCTCCCTGCAGGAGATTGGTGAGATGCGCAGACAAATGCCGGAGGATATGGAGATTGAGACCTTTATACATGGTGCAATGTGTATCTCCTATTCCGGGAGATGTCTTCTTTCCAATTATTTTACAGGGAGAGACGCCAATCAGGGTGCCTGTACACATCCCTGCCGCTGGAAATATGCGGTGATGGAGGAAAGCAGGCCGGGAGAGTATCTTCCGATTGAAGAAAATGAAAGGGGAACCTTTATTTTCAATTCCAAGGATCTGTGCATGATAGAGCATATTCCAGACCTCGTCTCTGCCGGGATTGACAGCTACAAAATCGAGGGCAGGATGAAAACGGCTCTGTATGTAGCAACGGTTGCACGAACCTATCGAAAGGCAATTGATGATTATTTCGAGGACCCTGCACTCTATCAGAAGAATCTTCCATGGTACAGGGAACAGATTGCGGATTGTACGTTCCGCAGGTTTACAACAGGCTTCTTTTATGGGAAGCCATCAGAGGAAGACCAGATTTATGACAGCAATACCTACATTACGAATTACACATATCTGGGAGTTGTGTCGGATGTGGATGCGGACGGGTTTGCCGTTATAAATCAGAAAAACAAGTTCTGCACAGGAGACAGAATTGAAATCATGAAGCCGGATGGCACAAATGATCTTGTCACGGTGCGGGCGATTTACGATGCAGAGGGAAAACCGATGGAATCCGCTCCGCACCCGCAGCAGGAGCTTCATGTGGATCTTGGTCACAGAACGGATCTTTGCGACATTCTGCGCATGAAGAAGGCATGAATTAATGCAAGGGTTCAAAGATGTACGTTTTTGAAATTGTCCTGAAATCCTGATGATTTCGACAGGCAGGAAGTACTGCGGTTCTTCTGCCATGTCTGTAAATGTTCGGATTTCAGGACAATTTAATTTAATAAAAAGCATTTCATTTCATCCCAATGTCATAAGGGCTTTTTATTTACAAACAAGCATATTTATGTTAACTTATTAATATCCTGATAGCATTTCGAGTGTGCATTTCATTTCATAAGAAAATCAGATTTCAGGTCTTTTCACAGTTCTGTTTCATCTTATTAATTTCTTGATTTCTTAATGACAATTCCTAAATGGTTTCTTTGCTGTACTTTTTTATTCATCAGTGTATCGCGTGTAATGAAATGAAGGGAAGGAGATGATGATTTGTTCTGCAGTATTTTATCTTCGGCGATTTCAGGGGTAGAAGCCGTTCCGGTAGAGGTAGAGGCTGATGTCAGTGATGGAATGCCTTATTTTACAATTGTCGGATATGTTTCGCCCCAGGTAAAGGAGGCGCAGGAACGGGTAAGGACTGCATTCCGAAATATCGGAATCCTTATGGCACCGAAGCGTATTACGATCAACCTTGCTCCAGGAGATCTGCGAAAGGATGGTACGCGATTTGATCTTCCCATTGCTGCAGCTGTGCTTGAGGCGATGGGATATATTGGAAAGGATTCACTCCGCTCGGCCATGATACTCGGGGAGCTCCATCTGGATGGCACGATTGAGAAGGTGGCAGGTGTTCTTCCAAGCGTGATTGCGGCGAAGGAACGTGGCTGCAGCATCTGTATTGTTCCAGCGGACAATGCCGCAGAAGGCGGGGCTGTGGAAGGTATCCGGGTGATCGGTGTGAAAAGTATCGCTGAATTGATTGCCTTCAGCAAGGGAAGGGAGCCGGTGCATGCTCAGGATCCTGCTGAACCGGACATGGAGGATTATCTGGTCGATTTCAGTGATATACATGGCCAGACTGCTGTAAAACGAGCGGCGCTGATTGCCGCTTCCGGATTTCATAATCTGTTCCTGTCCGGCCCTCCGGGATCTGGAAAGTCAATGACCGCGGAACGCATCCCGACAATTCTGCCCCCGCTCAACGAAGAAGAGAGCCTTGAAGTTTCAAAGATCTACAGTGTTGTAGGTTTAATGCCAAAGGGGATCCCGTTGATACGCCGCAGACCTTTCCGGGCACCCCATCATTCCATAACGCCGACTGCGCTTTGCGGGGGCGGCTTTTATCCTCATCCCGGGGAGGTAACACTGGCGCATCGCGGTGTACTGTTTCTCGATGAAATCCCTGAAATGTCTCCGGCTACGCTGGAGATGCTCCGCCAGCCGCTGGAGAGCCATGAAATCACAATTTCCAGGCTTGGCGGAACCTGTGTGTATCCCGCATCCTTTCTTCTGGTCGCAGCGGCAAATCCCTGCCCCTGTGGCTATTTTCCTGATACAAACCGCTGCTATTGTACACACAGGGAAGTGACAGATTATCAGAGAAAGCTCAGTAAGGCATTTATGGACCGGATTGATCTGAAGTGTGATGTTCCGGCTGTCAGCTATGAGTCTCTGACAGAAAGGGATAGCCATGAGATATCTTCGACAGTGATGCGGAAGAAGGTAAGGAAGGCGATTGCCCTGCAGAGAGAACGGTACAAGGGAACGGGTATTTCGTTTAACAGTGCCCTGACGGCTGCTTCGATTGAAAAGTATTGTACCATGACGGAGGATGCAGCGTGGACTGTGCGGCTGGCGTTTGACAAGCTTGGCCTGTCTGCAAGAGGGTATCACCATGTTGTAAAAGTGGCGAGAACCATTGCGGACCTGGATGGTCAGGACCAGATTAATGATGCCCATATCAGTGAAGCCATCTGTCTGAGATGCAGCGAGAATTTTTCCGCTCCGATGCAGATCCCCGGATCTAATAGTATCAGAGCCGGATATGGAGGGGCCAGAACATGATATCTGATTATAGACAGGACGAGATACTGCAGCAGATTCGATATATTAATCAGGATGACCCGGAATATCCGGAGCGTTTCCAGAATTATCAACGGATGCCTATGGGATTGTATGTGCTGGGCAGAATGCCGGACCCGGACAAAAAAACCGTCGCAATTGTCGGAGCAAGGTACTGCAGTCCCTATGGAAGAGCAGAGGCATCCCGGTTTGGGGAGGCGCTGGCGGCCAAAGGTGTACAGATTATCAGTGGTATGGCATACGGAATAGACTCCTGGGCACTCCATGGGGCACTGCAGGCCGGCAAAGCGCCCTTTGCGGTCCTGGGGAGCGGGGTAGATGTGTGCTATCCGAAAGAAAGTTATACGATTTACCGGAGAATGATACGGGAGGGCGGAGGCATCCTGTCTGAATTTGAACCGGGATCAGAGCCGGCAGCCTGGCATTTTCCCATCCGGAACAGGATCATCAGTGCCTTTGCGGATATAGTTCTGGTGGTGGAGGCGAAGCTGCGCAGTGGATCTCTGATTACTGCAGATTATGCGCTTTCACAGGGTAAGACGATTTTTGCGGTACCTGGCAGAAATATGGATGCGCTCAGTCAGGGATGCAACAGACTGATTTCACAGGGAGCAGGCATTGCGTGGTCTCCGGAAGTCATTCTTGAGGAACTCGGCATGGTTATAGAACCGGAAAAACAATCTGACGAATTGCATAAAAATAGGAAGGGGAAGCTGCCAGGTGATGGTGTTCCGGGGCAGCAGACAGCGATTAAAAACAGGGAGGAAAACGTATCAGCACCGAGATCCGGCAATGGAACCTGGAAGGAGCGTACCAGAAATCTTCCGCAGAAGTATGCACATGCGGAAGACTTTCAGAAGGTTTTTGGAAAGCTGACCTATGACCCACAGAATCTCGATGCACTCCAGCAGCGTACAGGCATGGATCTGACACAGCTGACCAGGGTGCTTGTGCAGCTGACCTTTTCCGGCTTTGTTCTGGAATCACCCCCGGGTTACTACAGCAGGACCTGAATATTACTTTAATTAATCACAAACTAATTACAAATTCATTACAAACCCATGGCTGCTTCAGATTCGATGCCTTGCGGATCGTCCAACTCAGACTTGCATGTATAATTTTTTTGCGTTATAGTGCTATGCGTAGCGCTTGCGATGCGCCCGTAATGCAAATGGAGGTGTATTAGTGCCTAATTATCTTGTGATTGTTGAGTCACCGACGAAAGTGAAGACGGTCAAGAAGTTTCTGGGAAAGAATTACAATGTTCTGGCATCCAACGGCCATGTCCGTGATCTTCCCAAGAGCAGTCTTGGCATAGACATCGAACATGACTTTGAACCAAAATATATAACGATACGAGGAAAAGGGGAACTGGTGGCTTCCCTGTGTAAAGCCGCTGATAAGGCGGACAAGGTGTATCTGGCAACAGACCCTGATCGTGAAGGAGAAGCGATATCCTGGCATTTGTCCAAGGCGCTTCGTCTGGACCCCAAGAGAATGCGTCGTATTACCTTTAACGAGATTACCAAAACAGCGGTGAAGGCATCTCTGAAAAATGCCAGAGAGATCGATATGAATCTGGTCAATGAACAGCAGGCGAGACGCTGCCTGGACCGCATGGTCGGATACGAGATCAGTCCGCTCCTCTGGAAGAAGATCAAGAGAGGACTGTCTGCCGGTCGTGTACAGTCTGTGGCTCTGCGCATTATTGCTGACCGCGAGGAGGAGATCAATGCTTTCATCCCGAGAGAGTATTGGACACTGGATGCGGAATTTCAGGCTGATGGCGAGAAAAAGCCGCTGACAGCGCATTTTTATGGAGACAGTAAGGGAAAGATCGAGATCGAAACGGAGGAACAGCTTCAGGAGATCCTGAAGGCTCTGGAGGGAAAACCTTATTATGTGAAGGAACTGAAGACTTCGGAGAGAAGCCGCAAGGCGCCCCTTCCGTTTACGACAAGTACCCTTCAGCAGGAGGCTTCCAAAACACTGAATATGTCCACCTACAAGACCATGCAGGTGGCGCAGCAGCTTTACGAAGGTATTGACCTGAAGAATGGGGGGTCTGTCGGTCTGATTTCCTACCTGCGTACAGATTCCACGAGAATTTCAGAAGAGGCTGACCAGGCGGCAAGAGCTTACATTCGTGAGCAGTATGGCGAAAAATTTGTTGCGACGGGTACAACAACAGAGAACCGGAACAAGCATGCGCAGGATGCACATGAGGCTATACGGCCTACCGATATCAGCAGAACACCGGCATCGGTCAAACCTTTTCTTTCAAGGGATCAGTTCAGGCTGTATCAGCTGATCTGGAGGAGATTTGCCGCGAGCCGCATGTCGCCTGCAGTCTATGAGACAAATACAGTGAAAATCGCCAATGGAGATTATCTGTTTCATGCTTCTGCATCAAAGATCAAATTTGCCGGTTTTATGACAGTGTATACGCAGGATGATGAAAAAAAGCTGGAGAATGATCACCTTAACGGCATCACAAAGGAAAGCAGGCTTTCTCTGATTTCTTTCGATAAGGAACAGCATTTTACGCAGCCGCCGGCACATTATACCGAGGCATCTCTGGTCAAGACACTGGAGGAACTCGGAATCGGCCGCCCGAGCACATATGCGCCTACGATTACGACGATTATTGCCCGCCATTATGTCACCCGTGAAAAGAAGAATCTGTATATTACCGAGCTTGGAATCGCTGTGAATGACATGATGAAGGAGGCGTTCCCGAGTATTGTCAGCGTAGACTTTACGGCCAATCTGGAACAGCTGCTGGACGCCATCGGTGATGGAACCATTGAGTGGAAAACAGTTGTCAGAAATTTCTGGCCTGACCTGGATGCTGCGGTAAAGAAGGCAGATCAGGAGCTGGAAAAGGTGAAGATTGAAGACGAGGTGACCGATGTCATCTGTGAGAACTGCGGAAGGCATATGGTTGTCAAATATGGCCCGCATGGCAAGTTTCTTGCCTGCCCCGGATTTCCCGAGTGCAGGAACACAAAGCCCTACCTTGAAAAAATCGGCGTAAAATGTCCGAAATGCGGCGGCGAGGTGCTGCGCAAGAAGACAAGAAAGGGGAGAATCTACTACGGCTGTGAGCACAATCCGGACTGTGATTTTATGACATGGCAGAAGCCCTCGGATATCAAGTGTCCGAAATGCGGCGGATATATGCTGGAAAAGGGCAACAGACTGGTATGCGCGGACAAGGAATGTGGATATGTCATGCCAAAACCTGAAAAAGAGGAAAAATAAAGCACTTTCTCCTGCTTTGCATTGAAACCTGGATACGCAGGGGGAAAACGTGAAAACATTTTGACAAATCTTTTCCACTATTATTGATTTCAGAAAAAGATTGTGTTACTATTCAACTGATGGAAATAGTGGATTAGTTTTGAATGTTCAGAATTCTTTCGTTTCCATCCCGGAGAAGAGAAATAATTGGTTTATTTGTTTTGGATACTGCGAATCAGGGAAAGCCGGAATGAAAGGAGATCGCAATGAGTGTACAGCTGCTCGACAAAACCAGGAAGATCAATAAACTTCTTCACAATAATAATTCCACAAAGGTTGTGTTCAATGATATCTGCGAGGTGCTTGTGGAATGCCTTCAGTCGAATATTCTGGTAATCAGCCGGAAGGGGAAGGTTCTTGGTGTGGCAACCTGCGATGGTGTCGATGAGATTACAGAACTGATTACGGATGAGGTTGGGACACATGTAGATCCGCTGCTGAATGATCGTTTTCTGAATGTCCTTTCAACACAGGAAAATGTCAATCTGAATACACTGGGGTTTGAGGGTGAGAAGTACGAAGGCTATACAGCGATTATCAATCCCATCGAGATTGCCGGCGAGAGACTGGGCACCGTCTTTATGTATCGCTTCAAGCCTCAGTACGATATTGACGACATTATTGTCAGCGAATATGGCACAACCGTGGTCGGACTTGAGATGATGCGTTCGGTGAATGAGGAGAATGTGGAGGAAAACCGCAAAATCCAGGTTGTGAAATCTGCATTCAGTACGTTGTCTTTTTCCGAGCTGGAAGCCATTATTCATATATTTGATGAACTGGATGGCACAGAGGGAATTCTGGTTGCCAGCAAAATTGCGGACCGTGTAGGCATTACAAGGTCAGTCATTGTAAATGCTCTTCGCAAGTTTGAAAGCGCCGGTGTGATTGAATCCAGATCAAGCGGCATGAAGGGCACTTATATCAAGGTCCTGAATGATTATATTTTTGACGAGCTGGCTGAAATCAAGGAAAAACGGAGTCAGGAGAACACAAAGAAGACAAAGGCGTGAGCCGGATCAGAAAATCAGGGGCTGTCACTACATTTGGTGACAGCCCCTGATTTTTCAAATAAAATAGAAAGAAGCAAAATAATGAGATAATTAAAGACAAGACGAGTAAAATAGAGAATTAAAGAGATATTACAACAAAAAACGGATTTGCGAAAAACACAGA
>JAJGAH010000037.1 GCA_020844525.1 Eubacterium sp. | reverse complement strand
AATACCGAAACCGCCCAGGCAGTCGATGAACTTTTCACCGTTCAGGCCGTATACATATGCACCGCCGTCCTCCCACTCCAGAACGGCTCCTCCCTCTGAATCCGAGGAGACGGATTTTCTGTACTTCAGCCAGCCCGGGCTGACATAGTTGTTGAAATAATCCAGGGTCTCCGATACCATTTTTTTCTTTTCATCTTTCGGGATATCCTTGCTGTCTGTTTCAATCAGACCGATGATCCTGTCGAGTCCTTTAATAACCTGTTCTTTGTCTGCCATGGTATTTTCCTCCTGTAATTAATGAAGCATAAAAAAAAGCGCACCCGCCACTTCCGTGACCGATACGCCATTGTACCAATATTGCTTCGTCTTTGATTTATGTTCATGATTATAGCAGAGGAATCCTGCTGAAACCATCCCCGATTTTCACGATTTTTATACTTGATTTCAGTTATTTGAAGGAGATATCCGCTTCAATTGTCTTAACCTTAGGCGCAATATAGCTTTTTCTAACACCTCCCCTGTCATAAAATAAGGCATTTGAGCAATAAATGGAGTCATCCAAACAAAAATCGTGAAAAAGATGAAATCGCTCAAATAAAATCCGAGAATAAGATGAAATTATTCAAATAAAATCCGAGAAAAAGATGAAGCAGTGCATGTTTTTGTGGATGGGAAACGGATCTGATGCTATAATGAAACAAACGACTCTGAAGTTGAAACGCAGAGACCTTTTGTGTGAGGCGAAACATGTACAGAAAGTTCTATGAAATACTGATGCAATGGGAGAAGGAGCATTCCCAGGAGCCCATGATGGTAATCGGTGCGAGACAGGTTGGCAAAACCTGGCTTATCAGAAAATTTTGCAAGGACGTGTATAAAGACTATATCTATATCAATCTGGAGGAACAGAGAGATATTGCATCCATCTTTGAGGGAAATCTGGATCCCACATCGATACTGCGTCAGATTGGTCAGCTGCTGGGACGGAGAATCGATGAGAAAACGCCTGTTTTTTTTGATGAAATTCAGGTAAGTGAAAGAGCAGTCACATCCTTGAAGTATTTCTGTGAATCAGAAAAAAATTACAGAATCATCTGCGCCGGCAGTCTGCTTGGGGTGAAACTCAAGCGGTTTAAGAGCTCCTTCCCGGTGGGAAAGGTAAAAATTGTCAAGATGTATCCCATGGATTTTGAGGAATTTCTTCTGGCCTGCGATGAGGAACTGCTTCGGGATGGTATTCTTGACGCCTTTCAAAGCAAGAAGCCACTTGCCGAGGGAATTCACCAGAAAGCAAATCATCTTTATCAGGACTATCTGTATACAGGAGGTATGCCGCAGGCAGTGATGTCCTATCTGGAACACGACAAAACAGCTTTTGATGTCGATGCACTGCTCTATGATAACCTTCGTCTTGCCTACCTGGCAGATATGACAAAGTATGTGACCAGTCCCGCCGAAGGGGTAAAAATCACGGAGGTCTACCGTTCCATACCGAGACAGCTGGCCAGAGAAAATCCAAAATTCAAATATAATGAAGTAAGACCCCGGGCAAACAAGAGGGATTTTCAGGGACCGCTTGACTGGCTGGACGCTTCCGGCATGGTTTACAGAGTACATCGTCTTGATGCTCCGCTGCCACCGCTGCGTGGATATGAAAATGCAGACAGCTTCAAGATTTACCTGTCTGACACCGGGCTCCTTGCCCACATGTGTGGGCTGCATTACAGTGATCTTATGCCGGACCATCATAATATTTATAAAGGTGCTGTGACAGAAAACTTTGTTGTCCAGCAGCTCCGGGCAAAAAATTTCGAACTGTATTATTTCAAGCCGTCTGAAAACATGGAGATTGATCTTGTTCTTGATCTGAATGAGCAGATTATTCCAGTTGAAATTAAATCCGGCCGTCACAAACGCTCTACAAGCCTCACAAACTACAGGGAAAAATACCACCCGGCATACGCCATCCGATTCTCAGAGCTGAACTTCGGATGGGAAAACGGTCTGTATTCCATTCCTTTATATGCAGTCTGGTGCATTGCCTGAGCTGTTCTTTAATATATTACAACAATCCTGCGAGGTGATTAAAATGGATACCAATCATCTGCTGATCTTCAGCGATCTTCTATACTCACTCTATACTTCCGATTCATCAGATGATCCGGCTGGAATCAACCATGATCTCCTGTCCTATCTGCGCATGCTGATACCCAGCTCCTATGCCAGTCTCCTGACGGCAGATCCATCTGCAAAGGGTCTTTCCTTCAACGGCGTATACTGTGATCCCGTCTCCTTTACAGAGGCGGAGCAGAAATACATCGGAATGTATCAGGAGGACGACACGCAATGGATGATGCATTCCAAGGTTTCGGCCGTCATGCGTGAAAGTGACCTTCTGAAAAACGAGAGCCGCCTGCATTCCTCTATCTATCAGAACTGCTATCAGCCTTATAACATCTATGACAGCCTCCAGATGACCATCGTCTATCGGCGGAAATTTCTCGGTGTGATCACCCTGTTCCGCACGAAGGAGGATCCGCCCTTTACAGATGATGACATCACCCTGCTGAAATCTCTGGACAAGCATCTGAACTATATCTACGGCCATCTGCTTCTTTCGGGTTCATCAGACGGACAGGGCCAGGATTCCAGCCGTGAGGCAAAAAAAGAAGCCCTGCCCACCGATCAGGCAGAGCACCTGATGGAGCAGGCAGGACTGACAAGGCGCGAGTCTGAAATCGTCAGACTTGTCATGCAGGCAATTTCCAACGATCAGATCTGCAGACAGCTTCATATCACAGCGAATACGCTGCAGAAGCACATGCAGAATATCTACCGGAAATTTCATATCTCATCACGGCTCGAGCTGTTCCGTACCCTGGGCGGAACAGACCACGATGTGCGGTAAATACATCTGACATTCCGTCAATTCATAATTTTTTTATGAAGATCATTTTCTCATGCATACAGGATGTGTTATTTAACCCGGCCTGCAAAAAGGATCCAAATTTTCACTTTATGTGCGCCATACACGATAGCCAGCGTTTGCTGTGCAGATATTACGCACGGTAAACATCTCGTCCCCCATATACCGTCAAAAGCGGTCTCGTCTCCATAATCTGCTCCGGCTCTGCCGTGAACAGATTGTGGTCCAGCACCACAATGTCCGCTCTCTTTCCCTTCTGCAGTGAACCGATTTCACTCTCCTGATGGTAGGCAGCGGCCGCATTTGCCGTATAGCCCATCAGTGTCTGCATCATGGTCAGCTTTTCCTCCGGATTATACCCGGTTGGCTTTCCCTGGTAATCACAGCGGGTGACTGCCGTATAGATGGTGCGATACGGATCAATGGATACCACCGGATAATCCGTTCCAAGCGCCAGTGTACCCGACGTCTCTGCCATGGTGCGGAACGGCCACTCCCACTGTATTCTTTCCTTGCCCACAAATAGCAGCTTTCCGTTTTCATCCAGCACGAGGTGTGCGGGCTGCATCGATGGAATCACATGCAGTGAACGGAACCTGGAAGCATCGGAGGGACTGAGTGTCTCAATATGCTCGATTGTATTGGAGAACGGAAGCGGTCCGGTCGTCTTCTGCGCTTCCTCATACAGATCCAAGGCCATCCGCACCGAACCATCTGCGATACAGTGCAGGCGGACCTGCAGCCCTGCCTGGTTTGCCGCAATGATGGAACGAAGCACGCTGTCATAATCCTTCAGAGGCACGCCGATGCCGCAGGTATCGGTTCTGTCGGAGTATGGCTCTAGAAAAAGTCCGGTGTGGGTCTCGGCAACGCCGTCCAGAAATCCCTTGACACCCGGAATCCGGAAGCTCTCCGACTCATATTTCTTTTTCCATTCCAGTGCAGGTGTAAAGTCGTCATAATCAAACAGCCGCGGATAGAGAAACAGATGCGCTGTCAGTGCTCCTGCATGGTCCATCTCCTGCACAAGCGCACATTTATGCGCATACTCATCCGTATAATCCCAGGCAAACATCTCACTGACCGCAGTGATCCCGTACCCGGCAAGCTCTTTTTCGAAGGACGCAATGATTTCCTTCATCTGGTCATCCGGAAATGTCCGGAACAGCTTGTCCGCCGGCTCATAGGCCTCCGGCTCAATGAGCATGCCAGACAGAGTTCCATCTGGAAGCTTCCCCACAGAACCGCCTGCCGGCTGCCAGTCAGGAGAAATCCCGCAGCGCTGCAATGCCGCAGAATTCAGCCAGTAGCTGTGCGCGTCCGCACACCGAAGGACCACAGGACGGTCCGGAATCAGCCGGTCCAGCGTCTTCTTTGTCGGAAGGACGTTGGTTCCCCAGGTCGGCATAAACCACCCGTTGCCCCTGATCACGTCCAGATCCGGGTGCGCATCCGCGAAGGCCTTCACCATTCTTGCGCAGTTCTCCTCAGAGGTGGAATTCTCAATCTCGGAGCAGACATAATCACTGGCGGTCAGCGCGCCCGTGAAAAAATGAGTGTGGGCGTCGATCAATCCCGGCATCACCAGCTTCTCACCAAAATCCTCTGCTTCATATGTCTCTCCGTCTTCACCTGTCACATTTTTTTCAGATACAGCCTTCCCTGATGGGTCATAGGGCCGCACCTGCGTGATGATATTGTCGCGGATCAGAACCTCCAGCGGCTCCGGCATCCGTCCGGTTCCTGTAAATACATTTTTGCTTCGAATACAGCGATTCATTGCCTTTCCTCTCCCTGCTGCAACACAGATGTCATAATAAAAGCAAACGCCCTACTGCCATGGCACGGAAAGGCAATAAAAGCTTTTCAAGCCATCGTACAAGAAGCTTATGAAATCAACGCTTCCCAGCCATGGTACAGGGTTTTCAGTAAGTCTGGGATCTTATCTGTCATCAGACAAATTCTTTAAGAAAGCCCGAATTTCTTCCTTGCCGCGTCAACCAGATAATCCGCGGTTCCCTCAATTCCGAGGAAGCTGCTGTTCATCATGATGTCCCGGTACCGCAGGTCTGTCGGCAGATAGCCCGCGTAGTGCATCTGATACTCGGCCCGGGCCTCATCCACATCATGAATCATCTTTCGTGCTTCATCCTCTTCCAGATGCAGATCATCAATGCAGTGCCGCAGCCTGTCCGCATAGGAGGCATAGATGTATACATTCATCTTTTCCTTCATGTCTGCCAGAATGAAATCTGAACAGCGGCCGACAATAATGCAGGATTCCCTGGCTGCCAGGAATTTGATGATCCGCTTCTGTGCCTCGAAGATCTTGTCCTGCATTTCGCTGGTTCCCTTTCCAAGTGGGAAAGCCATGCGGAAGAAGGGATCATTGCCCATGACCTTCTCCGCCGATTCCTCCGACTCCCGGATGACAGACGCCGGGAGCTCCAGCTCCCTGGCCGCCTGATCAATCAGGTCTCTGTCATAAAAGTTGATGCCCATCTTCTCGGCCATCCGCTTGGCGATGGGACGTCCCATGCTTCCGAACTGTCTGTTTACCGTTATGACAAAATGCTTTATATTCTTTTTTTCTTCCATAGTATGATCGTATTCCTTTCTTCCCATTGTCTTTCCCGTTCTATCAGACATATAAGAAAATCACTTAAGCCCTACATTACAAAACCACAGATCAGATAACCGACAATCGATGCCCCGCAGGCGATCAGTACATAGGGCAGCTGTGTCAGCGCATGCTCCATGTTGTCTATGCCGGCACTCTGGGAGGAAAGCACTGTGGCATCTGCATAGAAGCAGGCATGGCTTCCGAACGCACCGCCTGCAACGATGGCTGCCATGATCAGCGTTGCGTTTGCTCCGACAGCGGCACCAAGCGGGAATACGATCGGTGCAACAACCGCGCTCATGCCCCAGAAGGAACCTGTGGCAAAGCAGATCGCAGCAACCAGAATAAAGGTGATTGCCGGAAATACGCTTCTGGTCAGGAGCGGCTTCATGGCCTGGATGATGAAATCTGTCATACCCATGTCTGCGGTGAGGTTCTGCAGTGTAAATGCCACGATCAGCAGAATCAGAACAGGAAGCATGTCCGCAAATCCCTTGATGACAATGCCGAAGAAATCATTCATCTTGACAACCTTTCTCGGCACATAAAGTACAAAGCAGACAATCAGCGCAATGACAACGGACAGCAGCAGATTACTCGTGATAATGGCAATCGCCACCAAAACGCCCATCGGAATGATGAAATCCCAGATATTTCCCTGTTCTACATAGTCGCCTTCCTCATGGTTGTACTTTCTGCTCTGCTCACTGTAAACCATACCGGTTTCAGCCACACGCTGATAGGCTTTTTTCATGGCACCCAGCTTCGGCATGATGCCCGCGCAGAACAGGCCCACAATGATCAGCGTGATAATCGGGTAAAACATAAACGGAATCGCGGAGATGTATGCCTTAATACCACTGGAGAAGCCCAGCGCCTTCACGGCGTCCTCCTTTTCAAACAGGCTGGAGTAGAAGACGGCCCAGGTTGAAAAAGGAAGCAGTACGCAGACCGGCGCTCCGGTTGCATCCAGCATATAGGCCAATGTCTCTCTCGGAATTTTTCTCTTGTCGTAAACACCCTTCATACAGGTACCGATGGTCAGGACATTCAGATAATCATCCACAAAGATCAGGATGCCCAGGATGAAGGTTGTGAACAAGGTCTTGCGCTCTGTGTTGCAGATTTTACTGACCACGCTTGAGAAGCCCAGGCTTCCGCGGGACGCCTGCAGCAGTGCAATCAGGCTTCCGAACAGGCCGCAGACCAGCACGATCCAGACGTTGTCGGAAAAGGCACTCTGCAGCGTGTCGCACCATTTTGAAAGGAAGTCCTTTCCATACAATACCAGGGCGCAGATAATGGATCCCACAATCAGCACCTCTGTGCAGCGTTTTGTCACAATGGCCATGATGATGATGAGAAGCATGATCAGCACGGCAATCAATCCTGTTGACATAATCTCTCCTTTCCCGACCGGGATATCCATCTCATGATCCGGGCAAATCGTCCTGTGTTTCCCGATACACTGCTGTCAATCCGCCATGATGCTTCCGGCACAATCATTTTATTTTCATGCCAGAAAATAAGTAAGCAGGCGAAAAAAAGAGGCATCCATCCAATAAAGGAAGGATACCTCTTTGTATCTTTTTCAGCCGTCATTCCGGCACCGGATCATATTTTGTCAGTATTATTTTTGCCCTACCGGTCTTTACGACGAAGTATAGCACAACGGAAAATATAAAAAAATACTTATTATTACCCCTCCATACCAGAATCAGCGGTCGTCTTTTCATCCAGTCCCAAAATCCCAGGGCTGTATGCGGATCATTTATGGCTTTTATGTGTGTGGATCATTTATCGCTTATATGCGTGCGGACCATTTATGGATCATTCGTTGACAGTTAATTTTTCGAATTTATAATAGTACACAGAAAGTTTTTTCAAAGGCAGAGCATGCTGTATCTGCCAAAAAGAAGGAGGCTTATACCATGATTTATACACTGCAAAACGATGCTGTTCAGGTCAGTCTTGACACGCTGGGCGGTACCTTATCTTCCATCCGCAGCAACGGTCTGGAATATCTCTGGCAGGGAGATCCTGCTTACTGGAGCAGCAAGGCACCCATCTGTTTTCCGATCTGCGGAGGCCTGCGTGACGGCCACGCCTTCATCGGCAATGGGAAGGATGCTTTTCTGAACCGGCACGGCTGTGTACGGAAGAGAGAATTCCAGCTGGAAAAGCAGACAAATGATACCGTTACACTGTCCATCTCTTCTAATGAAGAAATGCTGAAGGAATTTCCTTATCCCTTCGTACTTCACGCAGAATACAAGCTGGACAAAAACAAGGTCCGGGTGACCTATCACGTGGAAAATACCGGTTCCGAGAAAATGCCTTTCTGTATCGGCGGACATCCCGGCTTCAACGTACCTCTGGAAAAGAATGAGGCATTTGAGGATTATGAGCTCCGCTTCGAAGAGAAGGAGACCTGCGACGCCCCTGTCGTTCTCGCAAAAAGCGGTCTGATCGACATGAACGAGAGGATTCCGTTCCTGGACAATCAGGATTCCATCCGCCTCAGCCATGACTTCTTCAATGTAGATGCCAAGCTCCTGGACAATCTGAAGACCAGAAAGGTTACGCTCATTTCCACAAAATCCGGTCACGGCGTATCCGTTGCGTTTGACGATTTCCCCTATCTGAATGTATGGTCATCCAGCAACAAGGGCCCGTTTGTTGCGCTTGAGCCGTGGTGCGGCATCTCTACGGCAGCCGACGAAGACGATGTCTTTGAAAACAAGCGCCATGTACAGTTTGCGGAGCCGGGAGAGACAAAGTCCTATTCCTTCACGATTTCCTTGCTTTGAAAATTGCTGCTTTGCTTCGAAATCGCTGCTTTGCTTTGAAATTGCTGCTTTGCTTCTAAATCGCTGCTTTGCTACGAAATTGCTGTTTTGCTCTGAAAATGCTGCTTTGCCTTGAAACTTCTGGCGCATGACAGCTTCCAGGTCCCTTTTCACAGCAAACCAGAGCGCTTCAGATGTTCTTATGCATTTTTGCCATATTTACAATAAATACATCCTCCTTTTTTGTGCATGCAATACATGAAATTGCATTGTGGAAGCCCTGCCATATTGACGATCTACTTAATATACGGTAGATTAAAAACATACATGTATGTTAAATTTTTTACAATCTTGATATGGGCAGCATCTGTCGAAAATGTATAAGGAGGATTTTTAGTAATGAAACGTCTGAAAGTAAACAAAGCAGCAGAATGTATGAATTGTCTTTCCTGTCTGCAGGCATGTGCAAACACCTACTTCAAAAGTGATGATCTTGATCTCGCTGCACTGCGGATTGATGTCGTGAAGGATAGTTATCCCGTAGCAACAACTCCTGTCACCTGCATTCAGTGCGGCAAATGTGCGCGGAACTGCCCGCAGAACGCCATCACCCAGAATAAGTTCGGCGTATATATGGTGAACAAGAAGCTCTGCACCGGCTGCGGAACCTGCGTGGAAGTCTGTCCGATGCACGTCATGCGCATGGACCCTGCGACCTCCAAGGCATTCAAGTGCATTGCCTGCGGCAAATGTGCACAGCAGTGTCCGATGGACTGCCTTTTCATTGAAGAAAAATAATTCTTCATTTTCTGTAGAAACTGAATAGAAGATACGACCCCGTCCATCAGCATTCTGAAGGGCAGGGTCTTTTTTTAGCCATTGCAAGGAAACATCTGCATGAAAAACAAGAGATGTACCCATTGTCTGATGGCCGATGACATGCGGACGCAATTGTCGAATGGACAATGCCAGGCACGCGCTTTTGTCGAATGGACGATGACAGGCACGTGCATTTGCGATAAAATGGCAGATAAATGCATGGAAAGTCAAGTAACAGCAAAAACATATCTGCAGCAAAATGCCAGGTAAACACATTTATCTGAACAAGGAGATTCCGAAATGACCAGAAAAGCCGCCGTCATCAATGACCTGTCCGGTATGGGCCGCTGCTCTCTCGTAGCCGACATATCCGTCCTGTCCGCTATGGGCATTACCGCAAATCCTGTTCCGACCGCCATACTGAGCGCGCAGACAGAATATGAGGGCTATTATGCCCATTCATGCACGGAGGACCTGCCGCATTACCTCACGCACTGGACCTCTATGCATGCCTCCTTCGACGGCATCCTGACCGGTTATCTCTCCGATGCATCGCAGACAGCATTTGTAATACAATTTCTGCGCCAGTTCAAGAAGGATAAGACCATCCTGCTGATTGATCCCGTTATGGGTGATGACGGCTTTACCTACGCGAACTTTTCAGAAGCGCTTCTGGCTGATATGCGGCATCTGGCTGAAGCATCCGACATTCTGACCCCGAACATTACAGAGCTCTGTCTCCTTAGCGGCGGCAAACCGGCACAGCTTGCGTCAATGGAGTCCTCTGCTCTTATGCAGAACATTCTGGGCTGGGCACAGTCGTTGCTTAACAAACCCGGAAAAGCCATCCTTGTGACCGGTGTTCCCGGCGCACTCGCACAGTACTGCCCCGATTCCGTATCCATATCCGAAACCGGCAGAAAGCCTTCTGTATCCGATGGTTCCTTCGCACATCAGATCGGCAATCTGCTAGTATGCAATGATCATACCTGTCTCTATCTTTTTCCACACAGAAAGGGGCATTTCTCCGGAACCGGTGATCTCTTTGCAGCCGCTGTCCTCGGCGGCCGCCTGAACGGCTGGAGCTGGGAGAAGACAATAAAAATCTCCGGCAGCTTTATATCCGCCGGAGTCCGCGACTCTATTGATGCCGGTACCCCATTTAATGACGGCATCGATTATGAACAGCATCTTTCCATGCTTTTTCCTGACAAGACCAACAAGAATGCCTTTATTTAACCATGGGCATCTCTGCGATCATCTAAATATATAATATCAATGTCAAAAGGTATGTATTTGTGATGTCATATCTTTTGACCCTGGCATCATACTATATTACCCAAATCTCTTCAGGCACCCAACAGCAGCGGCAGCATCAGCTTTGCGAGTCCGAGGAAAATAAAGAATCCCAGAACATCTGTGGCCGTCGTCACAAAGATCGAAGAGGCAACTGCTGGATCTGCGTGAATCTTGTCCAGCAGAAGAGGTACAAGAAAGCCGAAGACACCGGCCACAATCATGTTGCCAATCATGGCAATAAATACAATCAGACCGAGATAGAAATTGCCGTAGATCATGGTGACAATCACGCCTGTCACAACACCGTTTACTGCTCCGTCAATGATACCCAGCAGAATTTCCTTGAAAAATCCTTTCACTGCCTCCATGACCGTGATCTTGTTGTGGGAGAGCTCACGGACAAGAACGGACATCGTCTGCGTCCCTGCGTTTCCACCCATACCGGATACGATGGTCATGATTGCCGACAGGGCCACCACCTTGTTGATCGTGCTCTCAAATGCCTTGACGGTAAACGAGGCCAGAAATGCCGTCGCCAGATTGACCAGCAGCCATGGAAGACGGAACCGGACAGACTG
>JAJGAH010000036.1 GCA_020844525.1 Eubacterium sp. | reverse complement strand
AAGACCGTCTACGATATGACAATGGGCACATCACAGATGCTGACATGCATGGAGGAACGCCTTAAATCCTTTGACGCTGAAGCAGACGTGACTGTCTTTGGACAGGAGTTCAACCCCTTCACCTTTGGTATCGCCAAGGCCGATATGCTGATCCGCGGCGGCGATCCTAACAATATGCAGTTCGGAGATACGCTCTCTGATGACAAGTTCACCGGCTATAAATTTGATTACGTGATTTCGAATCCTCCCTTCGGAATTCCGTGGAACAGGGAGGAGAAAGAGGTTACAGCCGAATACAAGAAGGGTGAAGCGGGCCGTTTTGCCCCTGGCCTTTCTAAAAAATCTGATGGCCAGATGCTCTTCCTGCTTAATGGCGTAGCAAAGCTCAAGGATGATGGTCAGATGGCGATCATTCAGAACGGTTCCTCTCTGTTTGGCGATGCTGGCGGTGGCCCCTCTGAGATCCGTCGTTATCTCATAGAAAATGACTGGTTGGATGCCATTGTGCAGCTGCCCAACGACTCCTTCTACAATACGGGCATTGCCACCTATATCTGGCTCGTCATGAAGCAGAAGCCGGAACGGCACAAAGGAAAAGTCATGCTGATTGATGCCAGCGAGTGCTACATGTCCCGCCGCAAAAATATCGGTAATAAGCGCGTGGACATCACCCAGAAGTGCCGTGATCTCATCACAGAGGTCTATGGTCAGTTCAAGGACGGCAAATTCGAGGATACGGATGAGAATGGCGGAAAGATTATTGTAAAGGCAAAGGTCTATGATTCCGTTGAGCTTGGATACAACAAGATTACTGTTGAGACACCACAGTTGGATGAAAACGGAGAAATTGTCCTGAAGAAGGGCAAGCCAGTGGCGGATACGTCCAAGCGAGATACGGAGAATGTTCCGCTGACAGAGGATATCGACGACTATTTTAAACGGGAGGTACTCCCGTATAATCCCCATGCCTGGATCGACAAGAAAAAAACCGTGGTTGGATATGAGATCCCCTTCACCCGGACATTCTATGAGTATAAGCAGATCGAGCCCGTGGATGTCATTGCCAAAAGGATAGAAGAGCATGAGAAGAAACTGATGGCGGAGCTGCATAGTCTGTTTGGGGAATAAGTAACATGAATTATAAGAATAGTGGAATAGATTTTATTGGCGTTATTCCTGAGACCTGGATAGTAAGACGAGGGAAAAATATTCTAACACTGTTAAATAAACCGGTACGTAGTTCAGATGAAGTTATTACTTGCTTTAGAGATGGACAAGTAACGTTAAGAAGTAATAGGCGAACTGAGGGGTTTACTAATGCATTTAAAGAAATAGGGTATCAAGGGATAGACAAGGGAGACTTAGTTGTACATGGAATGGATGGTTTTGCAGGAGCTATTGGGATCAGCGATTCGCGAGGTAAGGGATCTCCAGTTTTGAATGTCATGGATTCAAACCAAAATAAAAAATTTATTATGTACTATCTTCGTGGTATGGCATATCGAGATGTATTTATGGCTATGTCTACTGGCATAAGGGAAAGGTCCTGCAATTTGCAATGGAATAAGCTTGCTGTTTTTCCTTTTGTTTTTCCAAATAACTTAGTGGAACAGAGCGCCATTGCTGATTACCTTGACGAACGCTGTGCCAAGATTGATGCCATTATTGATGACTCGAAGAAAAGTATTGAAGAATACAAGGAACTGAAGCAGGCTGTTATTTATGAGGCTGTGACGAAGGGACTTGATAAAAATGTTGAGATGAAGGACAGCGGATACGATTTTATTGGGCGTATACCGAAACATTGGAGAATCTGTAAAGTCCGGCATATCGGAACATTACAGAACGGTATTAGTAAAGGTGGAGATTCTTTTGGAAAAGGGTATCCTTTTGTAAGCTATGTAGATGTTTATAAAAATTATTCCTTACCTGAGAATGTAAACAGCCTTGTTGATTCTAATGAGGATGATCGAAGAAGATATTCAGTAGAGTCAGGTGATATTTTCTTTACCCGGACATCAGAAACTATTGATGAAATTGGCTTTTCATGTGTTTGTAAGCATACGATTCCTAATGCAACATTTGCTGGGTTTCTAATTCGTCTGAGACCTTTTAACGATTGGCTGGATACAAATTATGCTAAATACTATTTCAGAAGCCCTCATCTTCGGAATTATTTTGTTAAGGAAATGAATCTGGTTATCCGAGCGAGTTTGGGACAAACGTTGCTAAAGGGGGCACCATTATTGCTTCCTCCATTAAATGAACAGATCCGTATTGGACAATCTCTGGACAAAAAATGTAGTTCTATTGATAATGTCATTTCCGACAAATTGAAAATAATTGCTGACCTTGAGTCCTACAAGAAATCTCTGATCTACGAAGTTGTCACAGGTAAAAGAAGGGTGGTGTAATCCCATGGCTGAGAATGAAAAGCAGTTTGAAGAGAATATTGAGGCCTTCCTGATCTCATCTGCTGGTGGCTACAAAAAGGCAGATGATTCGGGGTACTGTTCTCCGGAATCTGCCGGTATGGCCTTGGATATCAACACCCTTGTTGCCTTCATCAAGACTACCCAGCCGGTATCCTGGCAGCGGTTTGAGAAGCAGTGCAATTCTGATCCGAAGCGGAAGTTTTATCAGGCATTTGAGAATGCAGTTCTTTCCGATGGTATTATCTCGGTTCTGCGACACGGATTCAAGCATCGCGGCATTGATTTCCGGGTCTGCTATTTCAAGCCGGAATCGACGCTCAATCAGGTCGCTGTAAAGCATTATAGCCAGAATATCTGTCAGTGCATCCGTCAGTGGCATTACAGCGAGCAGAACAACAACTCTGTGGATATGATGCTAGCGGTTAATGGTATCCCTGTGATCGCCATTGAGCTCAAGAATCAGTTGACTGGCCAGAACATTGATAACGCGAAGATGCAGTGGATGTATGACCGGGATCCGAGAGAGCCTGCTTTCCGACTCAATCACCGCATTCTTGCATTCTTTGCTGTGGATCTTTATCAGGCAGCGGTGACGACAAAGCTTGACGGCGACAGGACGTATTTCCTTCCCTTTAATCAGGGCAGCAATGGCGCCGGGAATGACGGCGGTGCAGGGAATCCGCAGCCGGAAGACGGCGATTATGTCACAGCCTATCTCTGGAAGCAGGTGCTTCAGAAGGACAGCCTTCTGGATATCCTGCAGAAGTTTATCAGCTACGAAGTGACCATAGAGAAACCGAAGGATGCGAATGGCTATACCCATACAGTGACAAAGCGCAAGGTCATCTTCCCGCGCTTTCATCAGCTGGATGCCGTCAGGAAGATGATTGCGGATGTACGTGCTAATGGGCAGGGGCACAACTACCTGATTCAGCACAGCGCCGGTTCCGGGAAATCGAACACAATCGCATGGACGGCTTACCGTCTGGCATCGCTCCATAATGCAGCCAATGAGCCTGTTTTTACCTCTGTGGTTATTGTGACGGATAAAAAGAACCTTGATGCTCAGCTGCAGGCAACCGTAACCAGTTTTGACCACACACTGGGGAGTGTTGCGACCATTGATGAGAAGAAGACCTCCAAGGATCTGAGAGACGCACTTAATGCCGGAAAACGGATCATCGTCACAACCCTGCAGAAGTTTCCGGTCATCTATGAAGAAGTTGATGATACTACAGGTAAGAACTTTGCTGTCATCGTTGATGAGGCCCATTCCTCCCAGACCGGACATTCTGCCATCAAGCTGAAAATGGCGCTGGCTGATACGACAGACGCATTGAAGGAATACGCTGATCTGGAGGCGCAGGAGGAAGAAAACACACTGGATGAAGAGGATCTGATGGTGAAGGAGCTGGCAGCGCATGGCCGCCACAAGAACCTCTCTTTCTTTGCTTTCACGGCAACTCCGAAGGATACAACGTTGGAGATGTTCGGCACGGAGCAGCCGGACGGCTCTTTCCATCCGTTCCATATCTACTCTATGCGACAGGCCATCGAGGAAGGTTTCATCCTAGATGTTTTACAGAACTACACGACGTATAAGACCTGCTATGAGCTGGCGAAGAACACGCCGGAGAATCCGGAAGTGCCTCAGTCCAAGGCGGTCAAGACCATAAAGAGATACGCAGAGTTGCATCCCTACAACATCCAGCAGAAGTCTGCAATTATTGTGGAAACCTTCCGGAATGTGACAAAAAGTAAAATAGGCGGCAGGGGCAAGATGATGGTTGTTACGGCATCCCGTCTGGCAGCGGTTCGTTATTACCACGAGATCAAGAGGTATTTGGAGCAGAATCATTATACCGACGTAGAAATCCTGGCTGCCTTCTCCGGCAGTATTAAGGACCCGGAAGATCCAACGGAAACCGAGTGGACCGAGAGCGGCATCAATCGTGACAGTAATGGGAATCCTGTCTCCGAATCCCAGACGAAGCAGGTCTTCCATGATGAGGGGAATATCCTCATCGTGGCGGAGAAGTACCAGACCGGTTTTGATGAACCGCTGCTTCATACCATGATCGTGGACAAGAAGCTGCGTGGTGTTAAGGCAGTGCAGACACTGTCCCGCCTGAATCGGATATATCCCGAGAAGGAAGATACATTCATCCTTGATTTTGTGAATACGAAGGAGGATATCCTGAAAGCGTTCCAGCCATTCTACCAGGAGACATATCTTTCTCAGGAGATCAACACAGATCTTATCTATAAGACGCAGAAGATGCTCCGGGATTTCAAGTTATACGACGACGCTGATGTCGAGAAGGTCTCCTCCATCTACTTTGATGAAGATAAGAGGAAGAGGAACAGGACACAGCAGGAGATCACGAACGCGCTTCTTCCAGTCCAGCAGAGGTACAATGCCCTGAATCAGGAGCAGAGGTATCAGTTCCGGAAGACCTGCCGGACTTTTGTGAAGTGGTACGGATATGTCACCCAGATCACCAGGATGTTCGACAAGTAACTCCACAAGGAATACGTCTTTAATTCCTATCTGGCAAAGATCATCCCGGCGGATCCACAGATTTCCTTCGATCTCGGCAACCGGGTGAGGCTGGAATATTACCATCTCGAGAAAACCTTTGAGGGATCCATCGGGCTTGTAAAGGAAGAGAAGGGTGAGTATGGTCCGGCCAAGATGAAGAAGCCGCTGAAGATGCAGGAAACCTTATCTCCGCTAGAGGAAGTCATCGAGAAGGTGAATGAGCAGTTCGTGGGTGACTTTACGGAGGGTGACAAGGTTGTCATTACAGCGCTTCATGAGAAGCTGAAGAATAATAAAAAGCTCCGGAAAGCAGCACAAGATGATGAGCAGCAGATGTTCGTCAATAATATCTTCCCACAGCTTTTCGATAATGCGGCGCAGGAAGCATATATGGAGAGCACGGAGACTTATACATCTCTGTTCGAGAACTCGGAAAAGTACAAGACAATCATGAAGGCGTTGGCATATGCGTTGTTTGATGAGTTTAGGCGAGATAGTGCGGGGAAATAGGCAAACCGTGTGAGATCGGATCCTTATGAGTCGCATTGCGATCCGATAGGGTGCGTAAACTAATCCGCAGAGAGCAGACGCAGAAAAGGAAACGAATATGAATAAACCACCACTAGATAGAAATCGCTTATTTTCCCTACTTCACAATATGGAGAGTGATTATCATAATATTCTCGGATTAGAAGGCTGGCATGAACTTGCAGGAAATATGGCACCCATGCTGTTGTCTTTGGTAAATTATAAGATGGTGCTTGAGATAGCTGATTATAGTGTGTTGGAAATTAGGCCAAGATGGACTTGGAACTTTGTGAAAAAGGACCATGACCCTTACGATGCCTTAAATAATGCAATTTATGGAATCAACTATGCAAACTTTGTCCGATTGCCATATGGCACTGACTGGATTTATCCACTGAGACAGGTAAGTGAAGAAGAGAAGGAATGGCTGGGCAAAGTACTTGTGAAATGGATGGAAAGACTGGAAGAGGTTTCGTTTTCAGAAGAAGCTATGACTACGGAGGCAAGGATAGATTTGAATACTTATCTTAGAGGGAGAATCAATTATAGGTAGGATGCAGGTATCACACATCTACGACATTTGTATTTTCCAAAGCAAGTTTTTTGCCTAAACGAAGATATTAACATATTTTGAAGGAGAAACAAACCTATGAAAGGCTCAGAAGCCCAACTGTTAGCGTTTATGGAAGGCGCCAGCAACAAATATATTATACCCGTTTATCAGAGAAAGTATGACTGGAAGACGGATAACTGCCGACAGCTATATACAGATCTCGTGAAAATCATCAAGAATGGCAGAAGCAGTCACTTCTTCGGGAGTATTGTCTCTCAGGTGGTACCGGCCGGGGCAAAGATTGAGTACCATATTATAGATGGCCAGCAGAGACTCACCACGGTGACGCTTCTCCTTCTCGCTATTAGCAATATGCTCCATAAAAAGCGTGTACAGTCACAGGAAGATAAGCTTGATGAGCAGATTATGGAGCGGTTTGTGATTGCCAAATGGGCAAAGGATGATGAGCGGATCAAGCTTCGCCCTGTGAAGAGTGATCGATCTGCGTTGGAAAAGCTGGTAGCCGGGGATGCGGAAGAGTACGAGAACGATTCGAACCTTACCATCAATTATAAGTTCTTCTGTGATCAGATCCTTAGATCTGAAGTCTCAGTCGATGAGCTTTATGATGCTATCAACAAGCTGCAGATCATCAGTATCACACTGGATCCGGACGATGACGCTCAGCTTATTTTTGAGAGCCTGAACTCAACTGGTCTTGCTTTGACAGAGGGTGATAAGATCAGGAACTATATCCTAATGGGCCTTTCCCCTAAAAAGCAGGAGGAGTACTACGACAATTTCTGGACAAAGATAGAGCAGTGTACCCATGATAATGTCAGCACCTTTGTTCGTGATTACCTGAGCATTAAACAGCAGGTGACACCGACCATTAGTAACGTCTATCAGGCATTCAAGAAATACGTCGAAGAAAATGATGTCCCGTTGGATGCACTTCTGGAGGATCTGAAGAAATATGCGCGTTTCTACGAGCGTCTTATTTCCGGGAAGAGCGGTCTTGGCATCAAGGGATTGGATGGCTGCATGGACAGGTTAAATCGACTGGAAATCACCGTCACAGAGCCCTTTTTCATGGAGGTGCTGCGCCTGTGTCAGGATGGGAAAATCTCATCAGATGAGGTGACAAGGATCTTCCTGATTACGGAGGATTACTTATTCCGGAGAAACATCTGTGAGGTTCCAACCAATGCGCTGAACAAAATTTTCCTTAACCTGAATAAAGAAATTATCCGCTACGATAACACGACAAACGGATATGTCGATAAATTTATTTATGCACTTCTCTCGAAGAAGGAGAGTGGAAGGTTCCCGACGAATGAGGAGTTTGCAGAGGCACTTACCTACAAACAGGTTTACCAGATGCGTGGTAAGTATAAGGCGTATCTTTTTGAGCGGTTTGAGAACCATGATACGAAGGAAACAAAGGATGTCTACCAGCATCTGGATGACGGCACTTATTCGATTGAGCATATTATGCCGCAGCACCTTACACCGGCATGGCGTGAAAGCCTCGGACCGGATGCTGAAGAGATCCATACAAACTGGCTTCACAGACTGGGCAATCTGACACTCACTGCCTATAATCCGGACATGAGCAACTCGACGTTTGCTGAGAAACGAGACAATGAGCATGGCTATAAGAACAGCGGAATCCGCATGAATCAGAAGATTGCCATGAAGGAAACATGGGGTCTGAAGGAGATGCAGGAGAGAAGTAATGACCTTGTGAAAGAAGCTGTTACAACGATCTGGCCGATGCCTGAGACGCAGTTTGTTCCTGCTAAGAAAGAATTTGATTCCTGCTCATTGGATGACGAGGAGTTTGATCTTAAGGGCAGGGAAATTGTAAAATATAGCTACCGGAATAAAGAAACCCCGGTCACAAGCTGGACGGATATGTTTGAGCATGTGGTGAAGTATCTGCATTCCCAGGACAAGTCGGTTCTTACAACCCTTGCTTACAGTACATCGTCCACAACCGATTTTGCCACGTATTTCAGCAGTGATGGAAGCACTCAACGCGTACCGCTTAAGATTGATGAGGGTATATATGCTGAGAAGAATACAAGTACACAGACGAAAATTTCTATTCTGAGAAAGCTGTTTATTCTCTATAACGCAGATCCAATGGATCTGGTATTTTACCTGCGCGATACGGAACTGGATAGGGCAAGCGATGAAAGCAGGCATGAACTGCGGAGAAGATATTGGGAGTATGCTCTTCCGATCATTCAGAAGGCAAATCTGATGACTGGTGCTTTTGGAAGAGATCATGCAGGAAACTCCAATACAATGAGTGGGAACTTTGGGGTCAGTGGTTTCTATGTGAACTGTGTTGCCAATTTTATCTGTGCACGGGTGGATTTCTTGATTTCCCTTGGGGATAAGCAGCGGAATAAAGAGGCGTTTGATATTTTGTCCGAGCATCGTTCCGATATTGACGAGAAGCTTGATGGGTTGGTGCAGTGGGACAGAGCGGATGATAATGACATATCTGTGATAATTGTAAAGCTCGAGGATGTTAGCATAGCTAATGAAGCGGACTGGTCAAGAATGGCTTCTTTCCAAGCACAATGGAGCAGCAGGATCATTGATGCGATGATTCCGTATCTGTCCGAATATATGCAAGATAGCGATGATCCTGAGAAGTTGGAGAGGAACCGCCAGATGGAGAAAATAGCCGGACATCTGCGGGAGTGGGCTGTTGAACGTGAAGATGTGCATGTAGATCTTCGTAAGTGTTCCAAAACTTATACACGGTTCACCACAGATGCTATGAGTGCTCTTCTTCCGGATGCATCGGGCTGTCCTAGCGGATGGAACACGGACAATCACTACTACTATGAAATTGTGAACCGGGACGGGAAGAGATTCTTCGTACAATTTGTACTGAGTGCTAAAAACATGCCGAAGGAGCAGAAGGCTTTAAGCGAGAGAATTAATGAGATTTACCCAGCTAAGCAGCAGAAAGAGGACTGGATATGGAGGATGCATTTCAGAACACCGTATTTGCCGATAAAGGATCCTGATTCGAAAGAAGAGATTTACACAGTGATGGATGAGGCATTGAAGCAGATAAAGGATTTTGAGAAGGATCTGACGGAAAAACTGAGGAAGTAATTGATCCGACCGATATCGGTATCTCGATTGCTATTGATGAAGAGATCGAAGGTAAGAACGACGAGGAGGAAAACAAATGAACAGCATTTATCATAGAATCAGTGTCAGAAAATATGAAAATAGACCAATAGAGAAGGAGAAGATTTCTGAGATCCTGAAGGCAGGTATGCAGGCGCCATCTGCTGGAAACCAGCAACCATGGGAATTTTATGTGGTCACAGATAGAGAAGTTATTCATAAATTGTCGGAGACCAGCCCTTATGCCGGATGTACGGACAAAGCCCCGGTTGTTATTGTTCCGGTGTATAATGTGTCAATGTGCCGTTTTCCTTCTATGGTAATAGAAGACATGTCAATATGCGTAGAAAATATGTGGCTAATGGCAGATTCTCTGGGATTGGGCGGAGTCTGGCTTGGAATTGCACCGGAAAAAGACCGTATGCAGCGTGTGAAGGAAGTCCTGGGGCTTTCAGACGGGTGGGAAGCATTTGCCCTGTTTCCGGTTGGATATCCGGCTGAAAGCAGACAACAGCAGAACAGGTTCGATGAGAAGCGGATTCATTGGATAGACTGTTGAGGATATGCTTGGATTTTGAAAATGTGGGCAGACAGATATTTGTTTTTCGTGATATCCGCACAACAGGATTCTATATCCTTCAAGATCTGGCGTTCGTTCCAATCAGCTTTGCTATTACCACAGTTGTGGTTGGCGCAATCATGGATCAGCACGAAAAGAGAGATTCTGAGCGCAAGACCCGGATGCTGACAAGTTCCTTTTTCATTGGACTCGGGGCAGAGCTTATGAGTACACTGCTTTCCGTGTCTGAAACACAGATTGATCCAAAAAAAATGGCGGCGGACAGTGAAGCGGACCTAAGTACCATGCGTGAGCAGATCGAGCAGGAGAAAATACGGGTTTGTGTGGATGAGAAAAGCTATACGAAAATGTATGACATGATCCTGGGATCCCAGACGGAGATAATCATTCTGGCCTCCAACCCTATGCTTCTTGATCAGGAATACTTTGCACAGCTTCTTTGGGGTGTTATGCATCTGACGGATGAATTTCATCTGCGTGGCGAGTGGAGCAATTTATCCCAGAAGGATATAGTGCACTTTAATGATGATTTTGAGAGAGTACTCCGGCTGCTTCTGATCAATGGCATGTCAAATGGGCTTTTTCTGAAAAATGCATTTCCGGAATTCTGGGGCACAGCTGTAAGCAGATTGGAGAGATGAGATCACTTTTATGAATTCGGATTTCAGGAAGTGAGGCTATGGATCAGGGCAGACATGGAAAACCATTGTGGTTTTTCAATCATGAAAAGTTAGAAGTGGTGTGACGGCATGATGCGGTATGATAGTATGGCTTGTTCAGTATATCTGTATCTGGGAGTTATCAACCTCATCTCTTTCATTTTATATGGTGTTGACAAGAGGAGAGCAATAAAGCACAAATGGCGGATACCGGAGGCAACGCTATTATTATTTGCCTTCTTTGGCGGGGCGGCAGGTGCGCTCCTGGGAATGCTTGTTTTTCATCACAAAACGAGTAAGCGGAAATTTCGGATACTGGTTCCAATTGCGCTTGTGTTATGGATAAGCGGGATATTTTGGACCATCTTTTACCTCAGGTGGTAATGGAAATGAGATAGAGGTCGTGAACGGTAGTAACAGATAAAAAGAAGGAGGCTCAGGTATGAAATTAGATCACGTTACAATAATGTGAACTTCCAAAGAAAAGTACCCTCAATGAGTAATTCGTCAATCGTGAGATGAAGAAAATGGCCAAAAACCGGCGTTTGTAATCGAAAATGATTGCAAATAGCCGGCTTTTTTGTTATACTTTT
>JAJGAH010000035.1 GCA_020844525.1 Eubacterium sp. | reverse complement strand
TCCTACCCTGGTGAAAAGCTGCCTGTATCGCCATTTGCGACGCTAAGCAGTTCTGACAAAATCGCATCACTGACAGGGTTGGATTTTACGGGCTATGAAAAGGTACGCGCGGGTCAGATCATGAATTATTTCTGGAACAGCTATGTCCTGAAGGATGATGGATATCTGGGGCAGAGCGTGCAGGACAGCTCTTTTTCTTCGGATAATGCGTACGAATGGAAGGGTGATAAGGTTCCTTCCAATCACACCTGGATGTATGGACACAGCGGATCCAATCTTGATACTTATCTGAAAACACAGTCCTGCCTGAGCAGGCAGGCTTATGTTGTAATTGTGCAGGGAGATCAGGGCGATAAGGACAACGTTTCAGTCTGCGTCGATCTTTATATGGACAAAAATCTCAATCTGGAGGCACAGATCTATCCGAAGGAATCCGACAGTAATGGAAATACCATTTCCTTCAAGAATGCATCAAACCGGTGCCTTGTAAAAATCCCGGCTAACGCCGGAGAACTTCAGTATGATCAAGACGCGAACACGACATTGACAGAGACAAAGCAGGATAGGACAGAGATCTATCAGGTAAAAATGACTCGTAGTGTGACGCTTAGCGGATTTGGATGGGGCAGTGCAAAGGTCTACACCGGATCGGCGATCACTGCGCAGAATCCGGCAGGAACCTGAATCTTTCCCTGAGAGGACGATGAGGATCATGCATAGAAAATTGATGCTGAACCATACGAACCCTATGCATACGCATGAATTGGATGATATGCATACGTATGAAAATGGAGAAGGAAAAAACAGAATAAACAAGACATGCCAGGATCGTCCGCCACGCGGCTCAGTATTTGCAAAGCTGTCGTCCGGATCCGGAGAGAGCCTGACAGAGACACTGGTTGCGGTGCTTATCGTGGCGCTGGCATCGGTTCTCCTGGTAACGATGGTGCTGGCAGCCCGCAGGGTGATCACAAGATCCGGAAAGGCATATGCGAGCTACATCAGTGAGCACAGTGCACTTGCAACGGATACTGCAGACGGCAGTACCGGTAGTGGTACCGGCAGTACGTCTGATGAAAGCAGCGTTACGGACAATGGCAAGACAGATGTTGTGATAAAGCCGGCTGATGCTTCCAAGGCGTCAGATTACAGTCTGCCACAGATCAAGGAAAGCGTGACCGTTCGTGAAGCGGAGGATGGAAATCTGACATTCTTCCCAGCAGAGCAGGGATAAATGACAATATTACGAAAAATAAGGAAACTATTTTCAAAACTCCTTCCACTGCACAAGAACAGTGAGCTTCCGACTACAACGGACAAAAGGATTTTATTTATGAAAAGTAAGGAAACAGATACAAACAACAGAATAAAATCCGCGTCAGGTTTTTCCCTGACAGAAATGCTTGTGACTGTCCTGCTGATGTCGCTGGCAACGCTGGCGATTGCCGCAGGTATTACGGCTGCGGTCCGCACTTATCGTGAGATGACGCTGAAGGCGGATGCACAGACATTGCTTGGAACGGCCATTGCGGCAATAGATGATGACTTTGCCACGGCAGATCTTTCCACACTGCAAATTGATTCCGATACAGATGGCAGTTCAAAAGCGGCGGAGGTATCCTTTTTTTCAGGAAACCGCGGCTATTCCGTGCATATCCACAACGATGCAGATACGGTTTATGTGACAGATGCGGATACAGGAACAGATGGAGCTTCCGGATCCGGAGGAACTTCCGGCACTGGATCTTCCGCCGATACTACCGGTACAAGTGATGCGACTGGTGCAATCCCGCTTGTGACAGCAAAGACGAGAACTCTGAATCTGCGGCTGCAGATCAGCGATATCTCCATCACACCAGCGCGCACCAAGGACAATTCAAAGACGGTACAGGCATTCAATCCGTATTTTACATATACCATGACTGTCTATAAGGGTGACAAGAAGATAGAATCCGAGACGGTCCGGACGGCTGTGATCGGTGGATATTCCTCTGAAAGTGACAGTGGAGACGCCTGAAAATAAATGTGCTGGCAAATGTTCTGTTTCGAAAATGAATTTAAAAATCCACGTACAGCACAAATGCATAATTGCACGATATTATGTGTGATATTTGTACGGATTGCTTCATGTATTTTATGATTTGCTGATCATATCCTGAAATTTACTTAACAAGGACGACGATTTATATGAGAGATATAGGATATCTGAGAAGGGAAAAAAAGGCAGCGGTGTCATCCTGCGGCAGAGAACAGTATACGCTCCAGGACAAATTCCGCAGATCCCGCAAGGGCTTTACGCTGGCAGAAATGCTGATCACGGTTGCGATTATCGGCATTCTGGCAGCTTTTGGCTTTGTGGCGGTAATCCGCTATCAGAAATCTCTGAAGCAGACAGAGCTGGACAACACCGCAAGGGAAATCTTTGTGGCTGCTCAGAACCATATGACGGTGGCGAAGGCCAGCGGCAACTGGGATACCTATGTCTCTGACGCGGAATCCTCAACGTCAGCTTCAAGTCAGCTTGGAAGCGCAATGGGAGCCGGTGCCGGCGATACAGCTGGCCCGTCTGATTATGATGGCACACTTGGCACCTGGAGCACAGAATGGGCTGATGGCACACTAGCAGAGGACGAGAAGCATGACTTCCGCTATGTCGTCACCAGTACAGATGAAACAAACGATCCCGGCATTCTTTCTATGATTCTGCCCTATGATTCTATCGATGAGACGCTGCGCGGAAACGGAAATATTGTCATAGAATACGATGCCAAGACCGCGACGGTCTACGGCGTATGGTTCTGCAAGCAGACTGACCTTAAAAAGGCACTTGGCAGCAGTACTGCTTCCGTTACTTCTATTGCCGATACCGATGCTTATCAGAATGCCAGCCGAAAGAGCAAGTCGGAGCGCATGAAGGGCACGCCGATGGTTGGATATTATGGCGGTGCGACTTCAACGGGATCAGAACCTGAAGATACGGAAGATACACTGACGGCAATCGTTGAAAATGACGATCGCCTGGTCCTTCAGGCTGCAGTGCCGGAACAGAAAAATACCGGATCGAATCAGAAAGCTTATACCATAAAGGCAGCGATAAAGGGGCAGACAAGCGGCTATACCAGAGAAATCACACTGGGTAAATCCTCTGACACCGCTTCTCTTGGCAAGGATGCCCTGAAAGGCGTATATAGTAAATCCGGTACCGGATACCGTGTATACTACTACACCCTTGACAGTGTCACAGATGGAGATGACTGGCAGTTTGCAAAGCAGTTTGGAACAGGTACGGATGCACTGATCCCGGGAGAAAATCTGACTATTACGGTCACATTGAGCAATTCGGACAGTACTTCAAATACTTCTGACAAGTCTGATGCTTCCGCAAGCGTAACGCTGAACACGAACAGTCTGTTTGCAAACGGATCCGCAGGCAGTGATCATCTTGCAAAGATTGTCTATGGCAGACATCTTCAGAACCTGAGTACGAAAATTTCAGGGGTCAATGCTTCGTCTTCAGGGACAAACGGATCTGACAGCGTGGTCACAAAGGCAAAGCTTATCCGGGATCTGGACTGGTCAAAGATGACAATCCGCTTCTGGGAGACAGACCCGGTAGAACGTGCCGATCACGTAAGCGCCAGCAGTAATGGAGAGCAGTTCTCCGGTATTGTGGATTCCGCGCTGACATCATTTGAAGGAAACAGCTGCACGATTTCCAATCTTAAAATCAGTGCGGTTTCTTCTGCCATATCTTCTGACACAGGCAGCACTGTTTCTGGGTTATTCGGATATATTGACGAGGGCAGCAGTGCGCAGTCCGGCACGGGCAGTTCGTCCGGTACCGGCTCTGGTACAGGTGCTTCAAATGCCGGGAACTCTATGACCATTCAGAACCTCACTCTGAAAAATCCTTCTGCTGCCATTGCGTCTTATACCGGTTTTCTTGCTGGAAGAACAGACCGGAAGACAACGATTCAGAATGTCAGTGTGATCGGAGATACTACACTGAGTCTTGCTAAGGCAGTTTCTGGGAATGTGAGTTCCGGGACGACAGTAACAGCAGCTGGCGGGCTGGTCGGCTCTGCCCAGGGAAATATTTCAATTTCTGCTGCCAAAATCTCTGCAGGTTCCTCGCTTGCCATTCAGGCAGACCAGTTTGCCGGCGGAATACTCGGGCAGGCAGATTCTGCTTCAACAAGCATACAAAATACAACGGTGGCAGCCGGTAAAACAATTGCCATCTCCGCGGATGCGGATCAATCCTGCGCTGGAGGAATTCTGGGAAGCCAGGCTGCGCAGAAATCAGGGACGAAGGGCACCGGGACAGGTCTGTCCATTTCCGGTTGTACGATATCTGTCAAAACTACATCCGGTAGCAGTTCCGGAAATACTACAGCATCAGATTCGGACAAATATATCCAGATTTCCGGTAAGTATTCTGCTGCAGGAATTCTCGGCTATTGTGCATCTGCAGAACCGTCATCCTCAAGCTCCGGAAGCGCCTATGCGGGCTCTGTGACTGTTCAGAACTGTACGTTATATGGAGCTGGAAGCAGTGACCTGATTTCAGCCAGAACTGCTGCAGCCGGACTTCTGGGCTATGTTAGCACCTCAGGACCTCTGAAGGTGTCAGACAGTGCTGCCTCCATGTATGTTGCAGATGCAGACATACAGGCAGGACAGACACAGAAGGCAGGCTTTGGCGGTCTGATCGGATATATGAACAGTACTACCTCCGGCAGCAGCATTGAAAACTGCTATGTCGGCGGGCGTACAGCGGATGGTCAGTACAAGGATGTAACAACCGACAATACCACCCAGGGAAGATACAATGTGCGGGGATATGGGTATTCTGGTGGATTTATTGGGCAGATCGGTAATAGTAGTGGAAGTCTGGCTGTCACAATAGACAATTGTTTTTCTACTGCTTCCGCATATTCTGGATCTAATGCAAATGACGGCAATGCAATGTCAGGAAGTTTTATTGCATACAGTGGGACAAATACGCTTGTCGTTAAAAATTGTTATTCTACTGGGTTGATAAATGGGCGATATTTTGTTGGTGGTAATGCCAGCAGTTCTTCTCAAAATAATTATTACTTGGCAGGAATAAACAATAGTACTTTAACAGGTGCAAATGTAAATAAAGCCGGAACTGGAAAAAACAACACACCTTTTGCGAAACAGAGTCAATCTATTGAAACAAATAAATATGATGATTCCTTAACGGGTGATTATCCCTATCAGATGGTTACCGGACTTATATCATATTATGGTGACTGGGTGACAGGTAAAGAGGATGAGAATCCCTTTGGGTTAATTTATTATGAAAAACATGGGGATAGTATTGCATACCAGGGATATTACACGAGTAAAGTTTCCGATAAAACGGATGTTTTAAACGATATGGATAAAAATGCTTATAAGAAGACCGAGTATCAGTATATAGATTCTGCGGGAAATGAATCTCCTGTCGATGCTGATCAGATATTCCCCTATAAGCAAAACGAATATATCGCTGAGGAAGGGTATCTTCTTCTGGTAAAAGAAACAGATGATATTCAAGATATATATATTGGCAAGAACTCTGTTAGCCAGTTTAATACTAAATCTACTTATGCGCAATCATTCAACAATGGAAACAATAATATAGCTTCAGTATTTAGTGAATATACTTCAATGGAAAGTGATTTTCCAGGATATAAAGTATATAAGCTGGATGATAGTAAGTTTGCAACTGATTGGGAGTATTATTCCAACGGTGAAGGATGTGCTCTTATCTTCTATTATTCAAAAAACAACATTCAGTATCCTGTTGCAGCATTCGAATATTTGCCATTTTTTGCGCACGAGGTAGGAGCACCATCGACAACAGGAGGAAATTTACCATCCGCCGGCACAGTTAGAAGTGATGGAAAAAGATATTTTTCCATTCGAAGCGGACGTCAATTAATAGATTTTACCAAAGAAGAGAAAAATAGTGCAGATGGCTATATTAACAAAAGTCATAGTGAGCAATATGTAATTGAACAGGATGCTGATATATCTTTGGACTCTGGTGATGCTGCTCTCTGTCGCTTCAATGAGCAAATTGCTCATGATAATAGTGAATATTACTCGACCTATACAATTGATAAAATTGAAGCAGGCAATACATATCAGGGAAATGTTTACAATAATACACCCGTTTTGCTTAAGGGATTAAGAACACCTGTTTTTCAGGAAGTGGCCAATCCGCAGAATGGCCCAAAAGCATCGCTGTTAAACTTAAGGATAGATGATTATGACGCAGATTATTTTCTTGAAAATAATGCAGGAATAATAAGTAATTTATATTTCACAACCTTGAAAATTACTGGCGGTAAAGGTCTGATAGCAGACTCTAATAATGGAAATGGCAGTATTTCAAATGTAAGTATAGAGAATGCACAGATTTCCGGAGATGGATTTGTGAACAGCAATGCAGGGACGATAAATAATGTAACAATTGAAAATGCTGAAATATCCGGTAATGGTTTTGGGTCTTTAAATCAATGGGGCGGAACAATCAAAAATAGTTCCATTGTGAATGCTCAAATTGGGGGAAACGGGTTCCTCTATAAAAATGACAGTAACAGCAATGTCAGTGATTGTCAGATTTATGCAGATGCCAATGTTTATAATACTTACATTAACAAATATGGAGATAATGGGTATTATAAATTGAATACTAATACAATTGATAACGAACTGCAAAATAATAAGGAATTGGGTTATAATCTGTTAATTTGTGGATTACAACCAGGTGCAGATTTATCAACTCAAAATTTGAATGCTAATACTGCTGGATTTGTATATATTAACAATCAAGGTAATATTACAAATTGCAGTTATTCCGGCAAGGTCTATGGCAGTCAGAATGCATATGGATTCTTTGGTGAATCAGATGGTGGAAGTATTACAAATTCTTACGCTAATGTAATATTAAGTGCAGCTGATGTGGTAGCTGGTTTTGGCGGAAAAACTCAATGGAAAACTAAGATTGCAAATTGTCACAGTGTTGGTATGACGCTAAAGGCAAAAGTAGGTGCTGGTTTTCTACAGAGTAACAATGATGTTCAATTAACAAACGATTATGCTGCTATTTGGAAGAACGAAACTCAAAATTACTATATGTTTGTTTTAGATGGCAATAACTCCCTCTCAATGAGTAATTGTGGATATCTATCCAGCATGACCGGAATTACAAATAATAATCCGCATACTTACACAGGATTACGGGCTTATACTTACTCAGCTCTGACTAAAGCTCAGGGTATGGGGAGCTCAGCTATCCAATCAACAACTTATCCTTATAGTCAGTATACAAATGGAGTAATATATCCATTTCCTATGCCTAAAGGAATGAGTGCATATGGAGACTGGAGCAGTACCGACGGTTATACAATTGAATATAATGCAAATGCCATTGCAAGCGAAATAAAAGGGATTATGGATCCGAGTACATCTATTGATTATTTTGGGGATTTTACGCTTCCTAAGTGTCGATTCCAGAGAAATGGCTATACCTTTGTGGGATGGAATACCAAGGCAGATGGAACTGGAGATTCCTATTCGGATACGGGAACTGTACGTGCCCTTGCTCCTAATGGCACAAAGGTGACACTTTATGCTCAATGGCATGAGATCAACAATAGCTGGGATTTTTCGAAGGGAGAAGACGAGGCTCAGGAATTTATCGTTCCCTATACCGGGTGGTATAAACTTGAAGTGTGGGGAGCACAAGGAGGAAGTGGATTAGCCGGAAATGTAAATGATCCAGACGTAATTGCACGTAAAAAAATGCTAGCATCACAAGGAGGTAAAGGCGGCTATTCTATAGGATATCAACACTTCACAATGGGAGATAAGATTTATGTTTATATTGGTGGAGCGGGTGAGATGTCCTCGGCAAACTATATAGATTCCAATGGTCAGCCAAATACAATAACAAAAGGCGGATGGAATGGTGGTGGTAATGCAAAAGCTGAGATATCAAATAAAAGCCATATTGCATTTCTCTGGGGATCTGGTGGTGGTGCATCCCATATGGCTACTACAAAATTAGCAGACTTAGCTGCATTTGGAACTGAAAGTGATAAAGCCACAATACTTCTTGTAGCGGGTGGCGGTGGCGGCGGCGGAGCTAAAGATAAAAATAATCCTTATAATGGAGGCGCTGGTGGTGGTGCTTCTGGATTATCTGGAGAAGGCCCAAGTGAAGGTATAGGAACTGGTGGCACACAGAATAGTGGTGGATCGGGACATGCAAAATATTATGTCACTACCATAAAAAGCAACGCTATTACAGATGGCTTCGCTCCAGGAAAGTTTGGAGCAGGTGGAGGAACAGATGATGTTAAAGTAAGTAGATTTGGAAGCTTGATATATGGTCCAAACGGAGCCGGCGGAGGCGGAGGCTGGTTTGGCGGCGGAATGGGTTATACTAAAGGTGCAGCTGCTGGTGGTGGATCTGGATATGTCAGTTCTGGATTAAAAAATGCTAAAATGTTGAATGGGAACGAAACAATAACTACACCTTCTGGTCGCAACGTAATTGGTAATTCGGGTGACGGCTATGGACGTATTACTTATATCCCAGATTATAATCTGTCCGTAGATAATACGAATCCATCCGTGAATGATACGGTGACCATTACGCTGACTGATTCTCAGGATCAGGCGGTCAAGGATGCCACCTGGAAGCTGACGGATGCCAGTGGAAATGATATTTCCAGTCAGCTGACAACAGGTACGGAAGCGAATGTTCGTACAGTGGCCTTCAGTTTCGCAGGAACCTATACGCTTACAGTGACAAACCCTGAGCTCAGCGAAATCACTGCTGCTATTGAAATTAATGTAGGAAACACTGGCAATGCAAAGAGCAGCGGCTTCTCGGATGCGGATAGTGATTTAACTGGGTCCAGCTCTCAGACCACAAGTGGGACAAGTACTGCTGGCAGTAGTTCCAGTTCAAGTAATGAAACAGAATCTTCGACAGATGACAACGCTTCCGATGCAAACAGCTCTGGAAGCACTGAGTCGGATACATCCAGTTCCAGCTCCGGACAGACAGCCACGACTAATTCTGACAGCAGTTCCGGGGATAGTACATCAGATACTGGTAGCTGATGCTATATAACTATTTTGGGGAGATCACATGTATACAGTTTACAAGTGACCTCCCTTTGCTAGTTGATGGATCGCATACAATATTTTTGAATGCACAGGGATTCTTCGATGGCAAAGCTCAAGGTTTACAAGACATTTTGAATTATCTTAGGGGCCAAGCAGCTAATGGTATTGCCATGGAAATAGATCAAGCAGTTAGAAAAGCATGAGAAGACGAGAATGGAAGAGAATGTATTTGCTCATTTGCTTTTCAGGTATTCCCGGATCTGGCCAACATAATACAATGACCCGAAAGAGCAGATGATATCTTCTGAAGAACTGTTTCGCAATGCCTGATTCACTGCCTCCTCTATTGAATCACAGGGTTCAGCTGTATATCCTGAAGACGACAGCTCCCGGGCAAGCCGTTTCGGATCAAGCGCTCGTGGGTTTGGCACAGGAACGGTGTAAAAGCACTTGGCCAATGGACCGACAGTATCGATAATTCTGTGATAGTCCTTATCGGCCAGTATGCCCATAATGAATGTGATTTTCTGATCGGGGAAGTAGCGAAGGAGACTATCCCTGAGCATTACAGCACCTTCCGGATTATGTCCGCCATCTACAATAATGGCAGGATTTGAGTGCATCAGCTCGAACCTTCCGTGCCAGACGGTATTTTTCAATCCCTTTCGAATAGAGGATTCTGTGACAGGATACCCTTTTTGTCCAAGGATTTCTGCGGCTGCAACAGCCATAGACGCGTTAGAACACTGGTAGGAGCCAAGCAGGGGAATAAACAGGTTCTGTAAAGCATATGCATCTTCGGCCGGATCGGGATTTTTCTGACCTGGATTAAAGGCAAAATCAAAGTACTGTCCCTGCAGTGCAGCTTTTTTTGCTTTTTGACAGACGTTGACACGGTGCAGACGGGCATTTTTCTCCCGGCTTACCCTTTCAAATATCTGATCGGCCTCCGGTTTCTGGGGATAGAGGAGGACATCGGTGCCTTCCTTGATGATTCCGGCTTTCTGTGTGGCGATTTCTGCCAGTGTGTGACCAAGTATTTCCGTATGGTCCATACTGACCGTCATGATGACCGCCGCTTCCGGTGCGGGGATGACATTTGTCGCGTCCAGCAGCCCGCCCATGCCGGTTTCAAGGACGACGATATCACAGTGCTGCTCCTCGAAATACAAGAACATAACCGCCACCAGAATTTCAAACTGGGTCGGCTGATCTATTCCTTTTTCAAGGTTTTTCTGAATCTGTCCGGCTATACGGGTCAGAATTCTCGCAAAATCCTCCTCGGAAATGTCCTGATTGTTGATCCTGAACTGTTCCGTGAAATGCTCGATGGCAGGGGAATTGAAGGAGCCGGTTTTGCAGCCACTCTCGATCAGGATCTGTGTAAGGAAGGCAGAAGCGGAACCCTTTCCATTTGTTCCTGCAATATGAACGTATCGAAGATGCTGTTCCGGATTGCCCAGTGATGCCATTAATGCGCGCATTGCACCAAGTTCGTAGGCGACCGTACCGCTGACAACGTCCTTTGGGGAAAATTTCGGGACATGATCCAGATAATTCATTGATTCCTTGAAATTCATGGTATACCTTTCATTTTCACAACTGGCTTTCCAGCATCAGTTGCCTGTCCTTGTTTCCAGCTCATGAAGCATCTGCGCCATGGTCTTGTGTGTAATCGGATGCAGCCACCAGGGTGCGATTTCTGCCATTGGCCGGAGTACAAAATCCCGGTTCGGCATATCCGGATGTGGGATATTGAGCCGCTCTGTTGCGATGATTTCCTGATCGTAAAAGAGGATATCCACATCCAGCGTGCGAGGACCCCAGTGCACCTTGCGGACTCTTTTCGCCTTCTGTTCCAGAGAGGCACCGAGGTCCAGCAGCTCGTCCGGTGTGAGAAGCGTACGGATCATGCATGCCCCGTTCAGAAAAGGATCCTGATCAACAT
>JAJGAH010000034.1 GCA_020844525.1 Eubacterium sp. | reverse complement strand
GCTCAAGCTGAAGATCGAGGATGGAAAAATTACAGACGGAGCGTATGTGGGAGACGGCTGCGCCATTTCCCAGGCATCCGCAGATATGATGCTGGACCTGGTCATTGGCAGGACCATTGATGAGGCAAAGCATCTGTCAGATATTTTTCTGCGAATGATCAAGGGCAAGATTACGGATGAGGAGAGAGACGAGCTGGAGGAGGCAGGCGTACTGCAGGATATTTCCCATATGCCGGCCCGTGTAAAATGTGCCGTTCTCGGATGGCACACTATGGATGAAATCTTCGATGACCCGAAAAAGGCCGAGAAGAAGTTCCCGTCCATCAAGGGACCCTCAGATCCCGCCAATGTCTGTCATATGTGAGTACGTGCGATGGAAAAAGATGTAATCATTTCCTTAAAGGGATTTCAGCATATTCCCTCCAATGAAAGGGCGGAGCCGGTGGAGGTGCTGGTGCCCGGCACCTATTTCAACAAAAACGGCCAGCATTATGTCGTGTATGATGAAATACATGAGGGCACCCATGAGCAGACCCACAATATCCTGAAATTCACAGAGAACCGCCTTCTCGTTCACAAAAAAGGAACGGTCGATGTGGAGATGCTCTTTGAAAAGGAGAAGCGGACATCTGCATCCTATCAGACTCCGTTCGGGCTGATGAATATGCAGATTTCAGCGACTTCCTTCTCACTGAAAGAGCAGGAAAAACGAATCGATTACAAGGTCGGTTACTCACTGACCATCGAGCAGGGCGTGACCGCGGAATGCGAGATTGAGATCCGCATTGAAGCCCGCCACGGCGGAGACTTTCATCTGACCAGCTGTGCGCCTGACAGTCAACGTTAATTCAGATGTAATTATTCGATATGCCGTCTGGCATAAAATCTGACTGGCAGAATAGTTTATAAAAAAATTGCCGCATGCATCATGAACACTCATGATACATGCGGCATTCTTTTGCCTATGCCTGGCGGAACGGATGTGACACCCTTGCAGTATGCCTTATTCTTCGCCACGGCCCTTGCGGAGCAGCTGCTCCATCTTGCTGACCTTTTTCTTCTTTCCGGAATTATCAAGCGTTCCACGAATAGCTTTTACGTCCGTGATGTACAGCCCGGATATTGTAGCCTTTACCTCTTTCTTGACCGGAATCGCTTCAAATACATTCTTGTCACAGATAAAGGATGAAACCATGGCGCCTCTTCCGGTGTTCACCCGTGCCTTCACGATCGGAAACTTTCGTCCGCGCAGAATCTTGGGCGTCTTCTCATAGACAATTTCCGGAAAACCGGCGTCCTTCAGCTTTATTTTCTTCTTGTCAATTACCAGCATGGTTACATTCTGCTTTGCTGCATCAATCTGTTCCTGCTGCTCCGCCTGCTTTTTCTCAGCGCGCTTGCCCAGAAAATACAGGACAGCAATCACGGCAGCCGTGATCGCAATTACAATGATCAGGATTCCCCACCAGGGCATATTCTCGTACCTCCTACGTTTGTCAAAATATCTACATTATTCTAGCATTCCTGCGGGCAAAAGGCAACGCATAACGATGTGTGCTTTTCTATACTTGAGAGGTTTGCCGGGCAGGAATTTTTTTCTTCGTCTGTTTCCGTCTGTAATATCCCCTGCAGAAGACAGATAAGAAGTGCCCCTGCCAGTGAAGTGTAAAAAGCAGGAAGGGAGTTCATTGCACATTTGTCAGAGCTTACCGGCTGTTCAAAGATTTATCCGTATTCTGCCAATAAAGTAAAAAGCGAGGACTGTTTGACGAAGGCGCTTTAGCGCCTGAGGAGTTCCGCAGCTTCAAAGTCCAGGATAAATCTTTGTTACAGCCGGTTAGCGAATGACGACCGTGCAATGAACCCCTGCCTGCATGCGAATGTATGAAAAATGCCCCTGCCTGCATATGTTGCGGCATTAAGAAAATTGCGTTATCATCAATTTCAGAATTGGAACGATAAATGCCATCGAAGGGGGCTATTTTGGCTGAGAATAAAGAAAATCAAAATCGTACGCACAGCGGGACGCGAAGGAATACCAGCAGCACAGACAGCAGAGTGCGTGAAAATAAGAGCAGTACGCGCAGTAGTTCACAATCAGAAAAACATGCTGGCATGTATGAGCAGCGGATGAGTCAGGAACGTCAGGATGAGCAGGACGAGATAGCGCTTGCAAGAGAGCGCGCGAGGCGGAGAAAGCGCAGGCGCGAGCTTGAGAGAAGGCGCAGAAAACGCCGCCGTATCATCAGAATGGTTAAGATTTTTCTCTGTCTGGCAGTTGCTGTGCTGGCTCTGACCGGTGTCCTTGCGGTCGTGCGGAAATACAAAGGTGATCAAAAAAAGGCGGCAGATGAAGCAGCGGCTGCAGCAGAAGCAGCGCAGACGACAGATATTTATCCGGCTTCAGAGGTGCTTCATCTGAGCTTTCCGGCTCTGACGCTGGATGAGACGAAGTCAACATCCGCCTCAAAGACTGAGAATGGGAATGCTTCAGGCAGTGATGATACATCAGGTGGCGATGGGACATCCGATGCAGATAACGCAACGGATGAAAACAATGCATCTGATGCGAATGGTTCAACAGCGGATAGCACTGCATCGGATACAGATGCTGCAGCTTCAGTAAGCAGTACGGCTTCCGGTACGCTCACAGTGACGGAATTCCAGAACATCCTGCAGGACCTGTATAATCAGAATTACGTGCTGGTTGATCTATACAGTCTTGCTCAGAGCACGACGACCGGATTCGAAGCAGGAAAGGTTTCTGTGCCAAAGGGGAAGAAACCCCTGATCATTTCGGAAACCGGTCTTGGCTATACATCCGGCTATGACGGTCATGCAGACCAGCTGGTGGCAGACGCCAACGGGGGCATTACCAATACCTATACCGATTCCAAGGGAAAACTGCAGACAGGAGACGCGGATGTTGCCGCCTGTCTGGATACATTTATCGAATCACATCCGGATTTTTCTTATAAGGATGCCCGGGGCGTACTTGGCATTACCGGAGAGGACGGGATGTTTGGCTATGCGTTGAAGGAAACCGGAAAGCAGGTCGGAAAGCTCAGCTCAGATGCAATTCGGAAAGCCTCTGGTGAGAGCGTCTCCTCTTCCTCAGCTTCACAGGATAGCGGAAGCGGGGAATCCGTGGTTTCTTCAGGCAGCACGGAGAATACGAACACTTCTGGAAATACCGGAACAACCGGGTCTGAGGTCACAGCGGAGCAGGTGGAAAAGAACAAGGAAACGCTTTCTGCGCTGATTACTACCCTCCGTGCGGAAGGCTGGCACCTTGCAAGCGGTACCTATGCGGATATCAGTTACGCAAGTGACGTGCAGCTGGTGAAGACAGATGCAGACAGCTGGACCGATGAAGTCGGTGCACTGGTTGGCGATACAGACATTCTGCTGCTCCCGCATGGAGGGGATATTGGAAGCTGGAGCGGTTATTCCGAGACGGATGAGCGGTACAAATATCTGGAGAAGCTGGGATTCCGCTACTATTTAACAGAAAATGATCAGGAGTTCTCCTGGATACAGATTGACACCAGCTATGTCAGAATCGGCACACATACAATTTTTTCGAAGGCTGATTATGACCAGGTAATGCAGATGCAGTGATGGAACCAGCCATGGTGGTGCGTGATGCCGCCACATGAAATACATGACAGACAGGAAACATTTCTATATGAAAAAGAAATTTCTAACAGCAGTATTATGCCTTACAATCGGCCTTTCCGCTTCCGGATGCGGTGCGTCGGCCAGCGAAAAATCAGCTTCTGAGACATCTTCAGCACAAGGCGCAGCCTCCGCCTCTGCTTCTGTTTCTGTTTCAGAGGCGGAAGATATGGCAGAGTCATCTTCGTCATTATCCTCGGTTTCATCCTCGTCAGAGAGCCTGACGGAACGTATCATGGCGATTCCGGTTCAGGATGGTGATTTTAAGCTGCAGGATGCCATTACACCTGGAAATTACAAGAACCTGTCACTGACCAGACAGGTGCAGAAGGTAACAGACGATGATGTTACTTCATATATTCAGTCGCAGATGACACCGGAGGAAGTAACAGACAAAAATGCCACAGCCGAGAACGGCGACACCGTGGACATTGCCTATACGGGCAAAATCAATGGCAAGGCATTTGAGGGAGGCTCCAGTGACAGCTATGATCTGACCCTTGGTTCTGGCACCTTTATTGACGGATTTGAGGATGGCGTTGTTGGCATGAAGAAGGGCGAGACGAAGGATCTCCAACTGAAGTTCCCGGATTCCTATTACGCAGAGGATCTGGCGGGGAAGGAGGTCGTCTTCACGGTCACTGTGAATGAAATCAAGCGGAAGCCTGAGCTGACCGATGCCTGGGTACAGGATTACACGAACGGATCTGTCAGTACAGTGGAGGATTACAGAAAGTCCGTGAAAAAGACGCTGGAACAGCAGAGCGAGAGCAATGCCGAGTCCGCCCTGCAGGGCGATGCCTGGAACCAGGTGGAAAATGCCAGCACCTATCACTTCCTTCCGGCAAAATATGTTGATGCAGGGGAGGAAACCTTCGAGAAGAATGTCAAGGCAGAGGCCAGGCAGTATGGGCTTTCCCTGGACGAGTATATTGAGCAGACAGGCATGGACCAGGAGACCTATAACCAGCAGAAGGAACAGAACGGACGTTATGCGGCCGCCAGCAGGCTCCTTCTCGATGCGATGGTCAAGGCGGAAAAGCTCTCGGAGGACAGCCCCGCGTATAAAAGAGAGCTGAAAAAGGCAGCAGACCAGTACGATGTCACGACAGACAAGCTGATCAGTGAAAACGGGGAAGAAAATGTATACAACTACGTGATGACACAGGTCGTTCTTTCACGAATCATCAGATATGCGGATGTGACAGAAGCAGAGAGTACAGGAACAGAAACAGGGGAAAGCCTTGTCTCATCTTCCACTTCTTCAGAAGAGAACGCCGCAGTATCAGCAGTATCCGGCTCATCAGAGTAAATACGGATCTGATTTTTTACTATACGTGCCGGGTAATCAGAATAAAGAAGACAGCCTTTCTCAATAGATCAGATGATAACGAAAGGAATAATATATGAAGGAAAATATGACACCAGAAAAATTCCGGAAAAAACTGCAGGAAATCCTCCGGATTGCCGAAGAAAAGGACGGACATATTGCAAAAGATGAGGTGGCGGAATTTTTTAAAGAGAATCAGCTCTCGGATGAGCAGATGAATCTGGTATACAGCTTCCTTCTGTCCAGAAAAATTCTGGTAGAGGGCTACGACAAGGATGTCACAGAGGAATTTGCTCCGGAGGTCGCGGCACAGATGGAGAGCCGGGAGGAAAACGGAGACACGGACGGCTATCTGTGGACGGAAGAGGACCAGGCATGGCTGGAGGACTATGCAGGGGAACTGGAAGCCATACCGCCGGAAGAGGAAGGAGAATGGGATAAACTGGTCGGCAGACTGAAAGATGGCGATCACGCAGCGGTGCGCAGGCTTTCAGAGCTCTTCCTTCCTGAGGTTGTGGAAGAAGCAAAAAAGATGTACGAGCCCGGCCTGCATCTCTCAGACCTGATCCAGGAGGGAAGCCTGCAGCTTGTGCTGTACATTGATCAGGCCGATCCCGAACAGCTGGAGGACCGGGACGCAGCCAGGCAGAAGCTGCTGCAGGAGGTACATGAGGGGATTCTGGCGATGCTGGAAGAGCAGCGCGAGGTCCATACCCGCGATCAGAGGATGGTAGAGCGGGTCGAGGAGCTCAAGCAGAGTATCACAAATCTGAAGGAGCAGCTTGGCCGCAAGGTATATGTGGATGAGCTGGCAGAGTATATGCATATTTCCGAGGACGAGGTTGAGGATATTCTGCGCCTTGCGGGAGAGAATATTCCCGATGATACAGCGGCAGGCGCCAGAATGGATAGCGGCGGGACGGGTGCAGCGGCAGGCACCGGAATAGCTGGCAGCGGGACGGGTGCAGCGGCAGGCGCTGGTTCAGGTGCGGCCGGGACAGATGAGGCGGCAGATGCCGGAATGAATGCAGCCATGCCGGATGCGGGCGGAAAAACACCGGCGTGGGCGGCCGGTAAACTTGACCGGAAGGGCAGAAGGACACTCTACAATCCGGCAGGAAGGATACACAGAAAATAATTTGAAAAAACATAGATTCCCTATTGACAAATGGGAATCTATTCCCTATAATCCCATTTAACAGCTAGGAAATATATGAAAACAGGGAAAAGGAGGTGCAACAGAAATTGAAAAAACGACTTTATGATCATCCTGGCATCCGGGGAGTCATGCGATGTTGCTGCCTTCGGAATGCAATAGTTTTAAGGTAATAGTTCATTAAAGACAAATACGAATAGAAAAATAATTTCAGAAAATAATATGAGGTCGGGCGGCAGAGCGAAAGAAATGCTTACACCCCGAACAGATAAGGAGAACAGAAATGGCTAAGGTTTATAAGAACGCAACAGAGTTAATCGGAAATACACCACTGGTTGAGCTGACAAGCTTTGAGAAGGCTTACAATCTGGAGGCAAAGCTTCTGGTAAAGCTGGAGTACTTCAATCCGGCAGGAAGTGTCAAGGACAGAATTGCAAAGTACATGATCGAGGACGCTGAGCAGTCCGGAAAGCTTCAGCCAGGCGGGACGATTGTAGAGCCCACATCCGGCAACACAGGTATCGGACTTGCTTCCGTAGCAGCTTCCAAGGGCTACAAGGTCATCCTTACCATGCCGGAGACCATGAGCGTTGAGAGAAGAAATATCCTGAAAGCCTACGGCGCACAGCTTGTACTGACTGACGGCAGCAAGGGAATGACCGGAGCTATCGCAAAGGCAAAGGAAATCGCCGAATCCACACCGGGTGCATTCCTTCCGGAACAGTTCGATAACCCGGCAAACCCGAAGGCACATTACGAGACAACAGGACCGGAGATCTGGAACGATACAGACGGCGCGGTTGACTACTTCCTGGCAGGTATCGGCACAGGCGGAACCCTCACAGGTACAGGCAGATATCTGAAGGAGAAGAAGCCGGGCGTAAAGGTGATTGCAATTGAGCCAACCACCTCACCGGTACTTACTGAGGGACACGGCGGTCCGCATAAGATTCAGGGTATCGGCGCAGGCTTTGTACCGAAGGTCCTGGACCAGAAGGTTTATGATGAGGTTATTACCGTAGACAACGAGGTTCCGTTTGAGACCGCAAAGGAGCTGGCACATAAGGAGGGTATCCTGGTTGGTATCTCCTCAGGTGCGGCACTCTGGGCAGCAATCCAGGTAGCAAAGCGTCCGGAAGCAAAGGGCAAGACAGTGGTAGCGCTTCTTCCTGACAGCGGTGACAGATATTATTCCACAGCTCTTTTTGAGAATTAATTTTTATCAGATAAAGGAGAACAATACCTATGAGTGAATTAGCAGATAGAAAGCTTCATTTTGAGACCCTTGCCCTTCATGTAGGACAGGAAAAAGCAGATCCGGTTACCGATTCCAGAGCAGTACCGATTTATCAGACCTCTTCCTTCGTATTCCGCAACAGCGACCATGCAGAGGCAAGATTTGCACTGAAGGACGCAGGAAATATATACGGAAGACTGACCAATCCGACAGAGGATGTTTTTGAAAAGAGAATTGCAGCCCTTGAGGGTGGCGTTGCAGCACTTGCTGTTGCATCCGGTGCAGCTGCTGTCACCTATGCGTTCCAGGCAGTTGCCAAGGCCGGTGACCACATCGTGTCCGCCAAGAATATTTACGGCGGAACCTATAACTTCCTCGCACATACCTTCCCGGATTATGGCGTGACTACAACATTTGTAGACCCCTTTGATCTTGACGCAGCAGAGGCAGCAATCAGGGACAATACCAAGGCACTGTATATCGAGACCCTTGGCAACCCGAACGGCGAGGTTGTTGATATCGAAGCATGGGCAAACATCGCACACAAGCATGGCCTTCCGCTGATCATCGACAACACCTTTGCGACACCTTATCTGATCCGTCCGATTGAGTATGGCGCAGATATCGTCGTACATTCCGCTACAAAATTTATCGGCGGACACGGAACAACCATTGGCGGTGTGATCGTAGATGCCGGGAAGTTTGACTACAACTCACCGAAGTGGCCATGGCTGTCCACACCGAACCCATCCTATCATGGACTGACCTTTGCGAAGGATACCGCTCCGGCTACCATCGCAACCTACATTCGTGCCATCATTCTTCGTGATGAGGGTGCAACCCTCTCTCCGTTCCATGCATGGATTTTCCTCCAGGGCCTTGAGACACTGAGTCTTCGCGTGGAGCGTCAGGTAGAGAACACCAAGAAGGTTATCGAATATCTGCAGACAAAGCCTGAGGTAGAGTATATCAGCCATCCGGCTGCATCAAAGGACCCGGCACAGCAGGCACTTTACAAGAAATATCTGCCGAAACGGCGGCGGTTCCATCTTTACCTTTGATCTCAAGGGTGATGAGAGACATGCCAAGGACTTCATCGATCATCTGAAGCTGTTCAGCCTTCTGGCAAACGTTGCAGATGTGAAGTCTCTGGTTATCCATCCGGCATCTACCACACATTCTGAGGACAATGACGCCGAGCTGGCGGATCAGGGTATCAAGAAGAACACTATCCGTCTTTCTATTGGTACAGAGCACATCGATGATATCATTGCAGATCTGGAAGAGGCTTTTCAGGCTGTAAAGCAGTAAGCGTTCATGTGTGCAGCATCAAAAAATGCAGCAGGTGATTTTGCTGCAGCATCGTACAAAGGTTACGGTTAAGACTTGTGCTGCAGCGTGTGAGAAAAGCTGTATTTAAAGGTCCGGCTGCTGTGTCCTCCGCGGCAGCCGTTTCCTTTCAGATGATTCTGAGCAGACAGCATGAGAAGCCTTTTCATTTTTTTGAACAGGAGTAAGTATGAAGATTTCAACAAAGGGAAGATATGCGCTTCGCATGATGCTGGACATTGCACAGCACGACACAGGAGAACCGGTCAGAATCAAGGATATATCCGCACGTCAGGATATCTCCCTGAAATATCTGGAGCAGATCGTGTCCATTTTTGTAAGGTCAAATGATCTGATCAGTATCCGCGGACCACAGGGAGGTTATCGCCTTGCCCGTCGTCCGGATGAGTATGTGGTCGGTGATATTCTTCGCCTCACGGAAGGAAGCCTTTCACCTGTGGAATGTCTCTCGACGGATGAGAATACCTGCCCGCGGGCAGATATCTGCGTGACACTGCGCCTTTGGAAGGAACTGGATGACGCAATCCGCAGTGTGGTGGATAAGTATACACTTGAGGATCTGATGAACTGGAGCGATCAGGCGGCAAATAATTTTGTTATCTGAAAAAAGTAATTGACAGGTATAGGCGTCTGTTATATAATCTTCTTCGTTGACACGACAGAGATCTGCCGGATCAATGAATGCAGGTGTAGTTCAATGGTAGAACACCAGCCTTCCAAGCTGGATACGTGGGTTCGATTCCCATCACCTGCTTGCATCGTGGTTTATATAATCAGCAGCATTGCGATCTCTGCATGACTCGCATTTAGCTGACAATATCAGATGATGCGCAGAAGCAAGTGAATATATGCGCGAGTGGCTCAGGGGTGGAGTACAACCTTGCCAAGGTTGGGGTCGCGGGTTCGAATCCCGTCTCGCGCTTCTAACTAAGAGACCGGAAATCCTTTAAAATCAAGGATTTCCGGTCTCTTTTTTATTGCTTATTTTGAAAACGTGCGACAAATATGCGACAAAATTTGTCGGCTGCTGTCGGCTCCTGTCATAGTATGCGGACTTTTTCCAGTCGCTCGCGGTCCTGCCTCTTCATTCCTTCGGTGACGTGCATGTAGACCTCGCGGGTGATCTTACTGTCGGAGTGTCCCAGTCTCCGACTGATCGTCTCCAGGGGCACGCCTGCCTCTGCCAGCATGGCCGTGTGCGTGTGCCTCAGACTGTGCGGCGACAATCTCCTTCCGAGGATCGCCTCCGTGTTTTCCCGAAAATACTTCCCGTATACGTCATAGGTGATATACCCGCCGCCAAACGCGGGCAGGAAGAGATCCGACCGATAGCCAAACTTCAGCTCCTCCCGCTTCACAAAATGCCGGATCCGGCGGATGCAGTCAGATAGCTCTGGCTGGACATCAACGTCACGAGTCGAGGTGGCAGTCTTTGTCGTGCTGATCTGTCTCAGCGTCGGGCTGTATGTCTTCGTGACGTGGATCACGTCGTCAACGTCGGAATCTTCGAGGGCGATGGCTTCGCCGATCCGAAGTCCGGAGAGGATCAGGAACTCCGTGAGCAGCCGCCAGCGCTCCACCGTCATGCCGTCCAGGAGCTTCGTGATCTCTTCATGCTCAAGGTACTTCTGCGCGTCTTTGATGCGGACGGAGTCGGTCTTCTTTGGGATCAGCTTGTCAATGTATCGTATATCCTCAATGAGATCCATACGATACGCCCAGCGCATCCAGGCCTTGAAGCGCTTGAGGCGTTCGTTGTATGTGACAGGCTCGGCGTCCAGGTGATCTGCGACGTAGGGCGCGGTGAGCCGATCCGCCAGCGTGTCGGCGCCGAGCAGCCGGATGATCGTATTAAGGTGCCGACGGTCGTTGTCGGCGGTCTGCGCTTTGAAATGCCTTGCCTGATGCTCCACGTAACGCTCCTGCAGGGCCTTTAAGGTGATGCTGTCCACTTGTCCGGATGCCTCGAAAACGTCCCGGATTTTGGCGCTCAGAGCGTCCTGAGCGGTCCGGTCGTCAACCTTCTTATGCCCGGTCGGCGTCAGTGTAACTGTGATCCGTTTCCGCTGATCTGTCAGCGGATCCGTGTACCACTCGCCATACTGCACGCGGCCCGATGGCAGTTTTCTTCTAAACATGGTTCTCCCTTCCGGGGGATCTATGCTATAATAAATAGACATGGATTCCCTATTTGCTTGCGGGTGTCCGTGTATCCCTCGACCGTCGTCCTGATTGCAGCAGGACGGCGGTCTTTTTCTATTTACTTGAGACCGGCCTGTGCCATAGCGACGACCTTGCCGTCCTGGAAGCTGATCGATGCAGAGGATCCGGGAGTCTCACCGGCCCACGTATACACCTCAGCTGTGGATGATATGCTGCCGACTGATGCGGATCCGGAAGCGGCGGACGTACCGTCGAAGCCGAAGATTTT
>JAJGAH010000033.1 GCA_020844525.1 Eubacterium sp. | reverse complement strand
TGATTGCCGACGGAAGTCCCGCGGAGATCGGACAGCGCCTGCACGACATGGGACACGATATGTTTCTCTCCATGCCGACACCTATGCAGATTTATGCCGGCGTCATGACAGGGGCGGATCCTGATTTTCCGGTGGCAGAGAGGAAGACCACAGGAGAAAAAATTTCTGAAGCTGAGAATGCCGGGGCGGATATTGCCGATAAGCTTCGTTCTCTTCCCTGCCCGCTGACGGTCAGCGAGGGGAGAAGGTGGATGCAGGAGGTGCTCGGCGCGAGAGAATCCCAGGAATTTTCCGCAGACAATGAGAAGGAGAATCAGAACCATGCATTTTCTCATGCTGTCACTGCAGCCGGGCATTCTGATGGCGGAGATACAAGAGATATCCCGGCCATCCGGCTGCGGGATGTCTGGTTCCGCTACGACCGCGATCTTCCGGATGTAGTGAAGGGACTCTCCATGGATGTGCAAAAGGGAGAGATCTTTGCTATTGTCGGCGGAAACGGGACGGGCAAGAGCACGACCATGAGTCTGATTGCGCACATTCGCTATCCGTATCGGGGAAAGATATGGCTCAACGGACGTGACATCAACAAGTACACCGACGATGAGCTGTACCACGGCTTTTTAGGCGTGATGCCGCAGAACCCGCAGAGTCTCTTTGTCAGGAAAACCGTGCGGGAGGATCTGTATGAAATGATCGACGGAAAGCGGCAGAAGAAGTCCTCCGCTTATCCGATCGATATGCCGAAGAAGGAGGCAGTGGACGGCATCGTCTCTCTGACCATGCTGGAGGATCTGCTGGACCGGCATCCCTACGATCTCTCCGGAGGAGAGCAGCAGCGGCTGGCACTGGCAAAGGTGCTTCTTCTGAGGCCGAGAATTCTGCTGATGGATGAGCCCACAAAGGGCATTGATAATTATTTCAAGCGGGATCTGGGCCAGATTCTGCAGCGTCTGACGGCCCACGGCGTGACTGTGCTGATGATCTCCCATGACGTGGAGTTCTGTGCGCAGTATGCGGACCGGGTGGGATTGTTCTTTCAGGGCAGCCTGGTAACCACCAACACGACCCGGGCTTTTTTTGCGGGGAACAGCTTCTATACCACAGCTGCGAACCGGATGGCCCGCAGTTACTTCCCGGATGCCGTCACGGCCCAGGAGGTCATCACAGCCATGAACCGGACCCTGGTGGCAGCAGAAGAGCCGGGAGGAAAGGCTGCATCGGTGACGAAGGAGGACGGGGAACATGCTGGAGCAAGATAAGCTTGACCGCTTTCTGGATGTGTTTCTGGAGAACAAAAATCCGGACCAGCCGATAGACACAGATTTTCGTGAGAATGACGAAATAGAGAGGCCGGGAAAAGATGCCCTGTTTGCAGAGGCCCGGCAGGTTCTGGCCCAGCCGGTGAACAAGGGAAAGCTGACGAAGCGGACGATCGTCTCGGTCTTCATTATTCTGCTGCTGATTCCGTTCACGATCTGGGTCGGCATCAATATTTTCAATGACAGAAAGTATCTGGTGATCAGCTTGGTGATTCTGATCTTCTCCATGCTTCCGTTTTTCATGGTGTTCGAGGGAAGAAAGCCTCAGGCGAGGGAGATTCTGATCATCGCGGTGATGACGGCTCTGGCCGTCGCCTCCCGTGCGATACTGTTTGCGTTTCCCAGCTTCAAGCCGGTGGAGACTTTTGCTATTCTTACAGGGGTGTGCTTCGGTGCGGAGTCAGGCTTTCTGGTCGGGTCGCTGACCATGCTTTCCTCCAACATGCTATTCGGGCAGGGACCGTGGACGCCCTGGCAGATGTTCTCCGCCGGTGTGATTGGCTTCCTGGCAGGTATCTTATATCAGAAAGGATGGCTGAAGGCCAGCCGCTGGTCTTTGTGTGTCTACGGCTTTCTGACCACCGTGTTCATCTATGGCGGGATTATGAATCCGGCAGCTCTGGTGATGAGCTCCTACGAGATCAATTGGAAGAATCTGCTGGCCATTTACATATCCGGTGTGCCGGTGGACCTGGTGCACGCGCTGGCAAATGTGCTGTGCCTGTGGTTTATCAGCCAGCCGATGCTGGAGAAGCTGGAGAGGATCAAGGTAAAATACGGTTTGATCCAATAGAACAGAATCTTTGGCGGAATCGCCGGGGAGCCGGAAGAGACTGACTAATTTTATTTGGAAAGAGGTGCGGAATTTTGCACAAGTTTTTGGAAAAAATAAAACAGCTGCCAAAGAGCCTTACAACGAGGCAGAAGAACTGGATTCTGCGGGCGGTAATGATTGCAGCAGCCGCGCTGATTGTATTCGGCGTGGTGCGGATTGTTCTGCTGCAGAAGCAGTACGCGGACGCTGATAAGGAGTATGATAAGGTCCGGGAACTGGCTGGTGTGACGGATTCCACGGATGATGACACTGCTGGCGGGTCCGTTGGAGCTGGGTCATCCTCCTCGGAGTCCGGTTCTGCCCTTTTGGACGGCAGTCTGCCTGCCGTTGCCCTGGATAAGCTGCAGAAGGAAAACCCGGATACTGTCGGATGGCTGTACGCACCGGCTTTCGGGATCAATTATCCCATCATGCAGGACGAGGACAACACCTATTATATCAAACATACTTTTTCCGGCAGCGCCAATGCCAGTGGGAGCATCTTTCTGGACGCAGAGGCGAAATCAGATTTTTCCGACAAGAATACCTACATCTTCGGACACAACATGCGGAACGGCTCTATGTTTGGCAGCCTGAAAAAAATTCAGGAGAAAGGAACAGTCTCGAAAAATCCATATTTCTGGATTTATACCAATGACGGATGGTCCATGTACCAGATCTTCTCCTACCACGAGGCAAACGCGGACCGGAAGGATATGGCCTTCCAGACCAGCTTCGAGAACGATCAGGCCTATCAGCAGTTCCTGACCTATCTGCTTGCGCAGTCGGAAGAAGACCTGCACGTCTCCCTGGACGTCAGCGACAAAATCGTCTCCCTCTCAACCTGCACCGGAGACTCCGCCGTCCGCCTTGTCGTACACGGCAAATTTATAAAAAAAATTTAAAGGGAGGTCAGGCAACAGTGAGGCATCGACAGACGAATATAAGCAGCATATATTCTTTTTCCACTCCCCGGAAGACACTCTGTACGTCTCCGCTGAACGGCGGAATCCGGGAGAACATCACTACACTGATGAACATCAACTGTCAGGGGAACGGATCCTATGAGATCGTCATGAAGGAAGACGACTACAAAAAGGAGCTCGCCCGTCAGGTCCGGGAGGAAGGGGAAGACCCGGAGAGGACGGTGGCTCTGAGCACGGCGGCGTGGCTGGAGCTTTCTGCGGAGGCGGAGGAGACCTGCAGGGACCTCACCGTCCGCGCCATTGTCTCAGGCGGTATCGAGCACAATGCCGTGAGCCCCGGCGATCCCACCTGGTATATGGAAAAAAACGGCAAGTACACCCCGGTTTCCGGTCCGGAGAAAAACCCGCAGAAAAAAATCGGCGGCACAGCTGTGGAAGAAAAAAAGCAGGAGAGGGACACAGAAGGGGTCCAGGAAGACAAGAAGCACCGGGAATATAGCTGCGAAGAAAAGGACGGGAGAGATCCGGGTTTTGTCGGAACGATAAACATCTTTCTTCTTGTGAATCAGCGCATGACGGATGCTGCCATGCTGCGTGCCCTGGTCCTCTGTTCTGAGGCGAAAGCGGCGGCCGTCCAGGAACTCCTTCTGGGATCCTGCTACTCCCATGAGATAGCCACGGGATCCGGGACAGACGGTACGATTATCGCGGCCCCGATGGAATCGCCTTACGTCCTTACCTCTGCATCCGGCCATGTAAAGCTGGGAGAGATGATCGGGACAGTGGTAAAAAAAGCAGTCAGGGATGCTCTGGTGAAGCAGTCTGCCGCGGGTCCTGCCAGACAGTTTCAGATTCTCCAGCGCATCAGGCGTTTTGGACTTAACATGGGGAGCTTCTGGGACTTCTATGATCACAACAAGGAACTGTTTCAGCGGGCGGGCATCCGCTTTACTGGCGCTGCGGATCTGACAACAAGACTGCAGGCAGTTAACCAGTCCTCTACAGGAGTTATTGTCACATCCCTATATGTTCACCTGATGGATCAGTATCGCTGGGGGCTTATCATGTACCCGGAAGTTATCCGGGAGGGAAAACGATTACTTTTGCAGAATCTGTACTGTGGCAGCGGGACATTTCTCTGCGATCAGTATCCAGAGGAAGTATTACATCCAAAAGAAGAAGAAAAATTCAGCCATTTGACACAGTACCTGTACTATATCATACTGTATATCTGGAAATTGTCATAAAAAAGCCGGGCCTGTGGCAGTCTGCTCGCCGCGCGGAATTATGCCTTGTGATCCGGGAGCTCATCGCTATCAAATAGAATTTCCATTACAATCTACTGGAATTTCGCTCTGTTTCAATGTAATATTGAGGAAGTTGTGCAGCATGGATTCAACTGCAGTAAAGATTTTTTTAACGATACTCATAGATATATGGTTAAATCTGTCACGTGTGTGATTCTCAATAAATTCGAATTGATAATTGAGCGGGACGTTCATAGTGATTGGAGGAATGATGAAAAGAGGTTTTTTAATCGATCTGGAAAATGTCCAGAGTGCCGGTCTTGACGGTGTAGATCAGCTGACGGATGAGGATACTGTCATTGTTTTTTACAGCAACAAGGCGGATAATCTGAAAATTGATATGGTGAAGACCATTCAGGAGAGCAGTGCAAATGTTGTATATCTGAAGGTGTTTAATGGAACACCGAATGCATTGGATTTTCAGCTGCTTACCTACCTTTATTATTATTATAATCCGGAAGATGAAGATGCACAGTACTGGATCATCAGCCGGGATACCGGTTATGATGCGTCCATTACGATGAGCCGGAAGCTTGGCGCGAATAATATCCGGCGTGCACCGGCAATCAAGAATGCGGTGCATTACAAGCTGAAGTCAGATAAAATTGCTTCGATTCGGAGGGAGAGAAAGCTGGCAGAGCTGCGTGAGGAGACGGCTGAAAATATGGATGAGTCTGATGATACCGCAGCAGGTGAAGTGCTGGAAAATGATGAGGTATTTGACGGTTCTGCACCGCACGCAATGGAGGAAGGCTCTGACGAGTCTGCTGTAAACGAAGCAGAGGGGGCAGAAGCAGAGCACGCTGCTGCAGAAGCGGATCATGCAAAGGAATCGGAAGAGCTCAGAGAGTTTGAGGATACGGAAGAAGATGCCGGCATGGCGACAAAAGATGCACCTGAGTCAGATGAAATATTTGATGGTGCACTGGAGAATGAGATCGCAGAAGATCCTGATCATACCGCAGAGGGTGAAGAGCTGCGGGATGGAGAAAATCCGGGTGCTGTCGCAGAGCGCGAAGCTTTGGAAACCGAGGCAGAGACAGATGCGTCACAGGACAGCGATGCAGGAGCACCGATAGAACCGGAAGAAGCAGCTGATGCAGAAGTACCGATAGAGCCGAATGAAGCAGCTGATACAGAAGCGGCTGCCGCAGATGAAACATCGGGTGATGAAGTATCCGAAGATGAGGTGCCGGCAGATGCTGACAGCCATGAGCACGAGAGATCCGGAAGGCGCAGACGTCCGAGGAGAAGGTCGAGAAGAAAAACACCGAGAGCGGCAGAGACAGAGGAAGCAGAGACCGGTCAGGAAAGGCCTGAAGAACCCGAGCAGACGGGAGAATCTGTGCAGGGGACGGAACCTGTTCAGATCACAGAATCAGCACAGGCCACAGAACCGGCACAGGCAGAAGAGCATGAGGCAGCTTATACGGAGCCGGTGCAGAAAAGAGGGAAAAACAGACCTGATGCAGGCAAGGACAGAACCGGCACAGGTTCAGCAGCAAGAAGGGAAATTCCTGCAGATCTGCGGGCTTTCCTTGCGCAGAATGTTGAGGTGCCCTTTGATGACAGGACGTTGTCTGTCATCGTTCTTGGACTTGAGCAGTGTGAGAGACGAGGAGAGTTCTATCAGTTTTTCCGCAGACATCTGGGCGGAAAGCATGGCGCAGAGGTCTACCGGAATGTGAAAAACCATCTGGGTGAGATGCGGGAGCTGCTTCAATAAATTGGATCCTGTCAGCTTCGAGACTGACCCACAGAAAACTCTTCTGCTTTCAGAAAGAATTCAGAAAGAAATCTGATCCCGGAAGGTATTGGATGGATCAGCTGGTCTGGGATAATCTTCTCTGGTCTGGCTATGGAGTTTTATAGATGGATAACGTACAAATGGACACACAGAATAATTTCCTGTCAGATCGCGTGATCCGGCAGGGAGATCCTGCTGTTCCTGTCCTGCTTTCTGTGATTCAGGACTGGATGCATGGTCGCAGGCAGGGGCTGATCGGCATTGATGGTATGTGCGGAAGCGGGAAAACCACGCTTGCAGAACAGCTTGGAAGCCGACTGGGGATTCCTGTATTTCATACGGATGATTATTATCTGCCTTTTGACAGAAGGAAGTCGGATTGGAAGGAAATCTGCGCAGGAAATATGGATCTCCAGCGGCTTGCATCAGAGGTGCTCTGTCCGGTTTCAAAGGGACTGCCTGTAAATACGGCCCGATATAACTGCCGGGAGGACCGCATGGGCCCCTATAAAGAGCAGCAGTGTGCTTTTGCGTTTGTAGAAGGCAGCTATAGTCTGCATTCGGACATTGCTTTCTGGTATGATCTGACGATATTTCTGACTGTCTCTGATGATGTGCAGGCAGAGCGCCTGCGGATAAGAGAAAAGGATAACTTTGTGAATTTTCAGACCACCTGGATACCGATGGAGAACCGGTATTTTCAGTCAATGCATCCGGAACAGAAGGCGGACATCCGGCTAGCGGTCGATGCGCAGGAAAGAATTTTGCACTGGAAAGGTTTTTAAACGGATATGCAAGGGAAAAAACAGGATAGTGGAATGGAACACGAGAAAAAACAGGAAATGAGACATGAGCAGGTCAGGAAAATGGTACAGGCAGCTGTTTTTCTTGCACTGGGTCAGCTGCTGCCCTTTGTGACCGGGCAGGTGCCGCAGATCGGAAGTATGCTTCTGCCTATGCATATCCCGGTTATTTTGTGCGGTATGATCTGCGGGGGAGGTTATGGTCTGCTTGTTGGGATCATCTGTCCTCTGCTTCGTTCGGTGCTCTTTGGCATGCCAGCACTTTTTCCGACTGCGGTGGCGATGGCGTTTGAACTGGGAACCTATGGATTTGTATCAGGCTTTTTGTACAGCCGTTCCAGATGGCAGTGTATTGCTGCCGTAGAAAAGTGCCTGATTGCCGCCATGGCGGCGGGCCGCGTGGTCTGGGGAATCGCCATGACAGTACTGATGGCAGCTGCAGGTGGCGTCTTTACGTTCCAGCTGTTTCTTGCGGGCGCCTTCCTCAATGCGATTCCTGGCATCATCCTGCAGCTGATCTTTATACCGGCCTTTATGCTGGCATTGCATAAGGCCGGCCTGGTTCCCTTCCATCACAGGAATAAGAATCTGAATAATCTGGAAAGGGAGACTGCTTCCCATCCGCATTCATATTGAAAATTTTGACTGGAAGGTTACTTCTCATCCGAATTGGTATCGAAATCCTTGCCCGGGATCTGATATCTGTCCGGACTTGTAGCGACACCGCCATTTTTCTGGGCGGTTACATACAGGGTATCATCGCCGTCCTTCAGCGTCAGATAGCAGACATCCTCACCCTGGAAACGATCGGTGATGTCGAATTTCTGTCCTTTGTAGTACAGATAAGTTTTACCATTCTCTGTTTCTGTGGTAACCTCATTGGCGATGTAGTCCGCGATTTCATCTGCGGAGAGTGTGCGCTCACTGCCGTCAGCATTGATGGCTACGCCTCCGCCGGAGGAAATAACATTGCCGTCTGTATCGCTGATGTTGTATGTTCCGTCGGATTCATTGATATCCAGAACCGCATTGGTCATTTCACCATGTGTCCATACCTGGATTTTTCTCTGAATGCCACCGAGATCTGCGGCATATACCGCTGAACTTCCTGCGATAATAGCTGCTGCTGTGCAGATTGCTGTTAATGCCGGTCTGAAATTTCTTCTCATATTGCTCGCCTCCTCCTGATGAAGATCTACCCGAAATTGCCGGGATGTGTGCAGGGCTGAAAATGCTTTTTTGTAATTTTCGCTGTTCGACATGGCTGTTCCCTCCTGAATCTTCAAGGCTTTCATTTATCTTTCTGTGGCCATCTGTCCATGAGAGGGAGATGGCTCCGGTTCTTCTTCCCAGTCATCCTTCAATATTTCCTTAAGCTTTCTCCGTCCCCGCATCAGTCTGTTGCGCACTGCGCTTTCCGAGATGTAGAGAATTCTGCTGATTTCGGCAACAGAGTAGTCCTCGTAGTAATAGAGATGGATGACGATCCGGTAACCGGCGGGCAGTGAGAGTACTGCTTCTACCAGTGTCTGATCCTTTGGCTCCTCGAAGGGGATGCTGTCCATGTACTCCTCCCAGGAAACCTTGTTCCGATGCCAGAAGGCAGTCACCATATTCTTGGACTGATTGACTGCAGTCCGGAGAAGCCAGGCTTTGATGTGCTCTTCACTCTCAAATTCACGGTCAGACTTCAGATATTGCACAAAGGTATTCTGAACTACATCTTCTGCATCCTGAGGATTCCGGCATACACTCATCGCTGCCCGGAAAATATTCTCCTGATATTTTTGTACAAGATATTCTGGATTCAGTCGCACGTTCTTATCATTCCTTTCTTGAAGGATCCTTCAACTATGATACAAATCACAGAGACTTTTTATCGCAGTTTAAGAAAATTTTTTTAAAATAAACCAGGCACACAAACAACATTGCGTCCGTGTGTCTGGTTTTTATAGATATAGCGTTTTGGTCTCAGTGTTCATCATATATGTTTATTACGGAGCGAGTTAAACTGTCGTAGTAAATCCATTAGCTTTGCTGCAGATTGTCTGATGCCTTCAGGCTGTGCAGGAACCTGACATACAGAATAACTGCCAGTGCAGTGGAGATTACCTCCGCGACCGGCGTTGCAAGCACGACGCCGAAAGCCCCAAGAAAGCTGCCGAAGATAAACATGCCGGGCACATCGAGAAATCCCTTCCGCAGTGTTGAAAGGAGGAAAGACTGAACCTTTCTTCCTGTTGCCTGAAATAAGGTGTTGTAGAGATAGCAGATTGCCGCCAGCGGTGCTGCGAAGGCGATGGTCTTAAGGAAGGTGCTTCCATATGAGACGGAGAGATCCTCATCAATAAAGAATCTGCACATAGGTGATGCAAAAATACGGAACAGGACAGTACAGATGCATCCGAAAATTACTGCGATGATGCCGGTTTTCCGTATGGTTTCGCGTAGCCGCTTAAAGTTTCGGGCTCCATAGCAGTAGCCGATCAGTGGCAGGATACCCTGGGTCAGGCCCATCGTTGTGTTAAAAGCGATCATATTTATCTTTTTTGACACACCCATGCCGGCGACGGCTTCACTGCCATATGGTTTTACCAGTGCATTCGCAAAAATATTGGAGACCATGGCAAGCGTGGTCTGCAGCGCAGCTGGGAATCCGACGGCCAGAACGTCTCCGGGGATATGATCTTCCAGAGAGATATCCCTTGGATTCATCGTAAAGATCGGATTGTCCCTGTGGCGGAACAGGAAGATGATAAAGTAAATCAGGGATGCGGTATTTGACAGCATCGTCGCGATTGCCGCGCCGGTCACCTCCATTCCGGATGGGAGAATCACAAACATGAACAGCGGATCAAGGGCAATATTCAGCACGCCGCCCAGTGACATCCCGAAGCCGGCCTCCTTTGCCGCTCCGATGGAGCGGATCAGGTGCCCGCACAGGACATTGCCGACGGTTGGAATCGCGCCGATGACCATCGTCCAGAATATGTAGCTGTAGGCATACGGATAGGAATTCTTATCTCCTCCGATGACCGGGATCAGCCAGGGCCGGATAAAAAACATGAGAATTGCATAGAGAACGGCGGAGGCAAGCCCGCCATACAGGCAGAACGCGAATACCTTGCGTGCCCGTTCCGGATTCTTCTCACCGAGGTTCCGGCTGATGACACTGGATCCACCGATGCCGAACAGATTGGCGAGTGCGGCCATGATGACGAAGATCGGCATCGTGACAGACATGCTGGCGACCATGGCGGGATTTCCGGTTCTGCCGACAAACCAGGTATCCGCGTAATTGTAGATGATGTTGATCAGCTGGGTGATAACGGTGGGGATACCCAGGATGGCAATGGCCTTTAGAACGGGAGCTTTCTCAAATACATAGGTGTCTTTTATCGAATCAGACATGAATTTTTCCTCACAGATCAATGTTAAGTAACCCTTACTGTAGCATAAAGAAAGATGGGAATCAAATGAGAACAGATGAGAATCCGGCAAATGAAGCTGAAATCCGGCCGGAAAATTCAAAGATTCAACTTGGAAAATTCAAAGATTGTGATTTGAGAATTGGTCCAAAACAAGGTGGACAGAAAGAATCTTCTCAGAATGTTCACAATTAGAACAAAATCAAATCACATTTGGCTGTTAGTATACGAAGCATAGAAACAAAAACAACATTGTTTCTTTTTCATATTCTCCTTCCTTTATAAACAAGAGCGAAGCCCGTGTGCGAGAGTGGCTTCGCTCTTGTTTTGTCTGTGGATCGGGTGCTTCGAAGTTTTTGCGCAATACACAATGCACATGTGATCTGGCTGCATCTATTTTATTATATAGAAGGTTCTACGGGCGGAAGACCGAAATAGCGCATGATTTCATTGATAAATGTCTTTCCGACCCGGTTCTGCAGATAGCCTTTCTTCTGTATAAATCCTATTTCCATACGGCTGTTTTTTTCCTGGTCGCTTTCCTGGAAAGGAACTGCCGTGTAGTCACTTCCATTCAGTTCTTCACAGATGATGCCGGAGCAGAGGGTGTAGCCATTGAGTCCGATCATAAGGTTGAGCATGGTCGCCCGGTCTGTTGTATGAATGATTCTTGGGTAGTCAAGCTCTGTCAGGATTTCTTCGGCGAGATAGGCGGATGCATCCGGCCCCTGGTCAAAGGTAAGGCAGGGGTAATTTTTCAGCTCCTCGAAGGTGATACTGGCATTGGATGCAAGCGGGTGCTTCTTCCATAAATACACATACGCGGAGGTGTCGATGATGTGCTGGAATTCCAGTCCACCCTCATGCAGCAGCTTTGTAAGGATTTTTCGGTTGAAATCTGAGAGGTAG
>JAJGAH010000032.1 GCA_020844525.1 Eubacterium sp. | reverse complement strand
TTGCCCCGGAACGATCCTCTTTTGGATAATCCGGGGCTTTTCTTAATCTTGATTCTGTATCCGAAACGGAGGCGTTTCCTGATGCCCTTTTTACCAATATCAAAAGAAGACATGCAGAAGCAGGGTATCTCCCAGCTGGACTTTGTCTATGTCTGCGGTGATGCCTATGTGGACCATCCCAGCTTCGGCTCAGCCATCATCAGCCGTGTCCTCCAGTCTCATGGTTATACGGTTGGCATGATCTGCCAGCCGGACTGGAAGGATCCCGCAGGCATTTCTGTCCTTGGCGAGCCCCGCCTCGGATTCCTGGTATCCTCCGGCAACATGGATTCCATGGTCCTGCATTACACAGTAGCCAAAAAGAGACGCGGAAATGATCTCTACAGTCCTGGCGGCAGGGCAAATTTCCGTCCAGACCGGGCGGTCATTGTCTACTGCAATCTGATCCGCCGGCTTTACAAACATACCCCCATCATCCTTGGCGGCATTGAGGCAAGCCTCCGCCGTCTTGGTCACTATGACTACTGGTCTGACAAGGTGCGCCGCTCCATTCTGCTCGAGTCCGGTGCAGACCTGGTTTCCTACGGAATGGGAGAGCGGAGTATTGTGGAAATCGCGGATGCGCTCTCCTCCGGGATCCGTGTGCAGGACATAACCTTTATTGATGGAACCGTGTATAAGACCCGGGATGAGGACAGCATTTATGATGCCATCCGTCTGCCCGACTTCCAGGAAATCTCAGAGGACACTGCGGCCGGAAGACGGCGGTACGCAGAGAACTATTTTCTCCAGTACACCAACACCGATCCGTTTCAGGCAAAGCGCATCTATGAGGGCTATGGTGATGGAAGGCGCACACCGGAGGGCTCCGGTACCGGTATGATCTTTGTGGTACAGAATCCTCCTGCAAAGCCTCTGACCCAGACGGAAATGGATGACATTTACGCCCTGCCCTACATGCGGACCTGGCATCCCGTGTACGACAGCCAGGGCGGCATACCGGCGCTGGCGGAAATCCGTTTCAGTCTCACAAGCAACCGGGGCTGCTTCGGGGAATGTAATTTCTGTGCACTGACCATGCATGAAGGAAGAATTGTCCAGGCGAGAAGTCATGCCTCCATCCTGAAGGAAGCGCAGCAGATGATTCATGATAAGGACTTCAAGGGCTATATCCACGACGTTGGCGGCCCAACCGCGGAATTCCGGGCGCCTGCCTGTGCGAAGCAGCTCACCCACGGCGCCTGCAAAAACAAGCGCTGCCTGTTTCCACAGCCCTGCCCGAACCTGCGGGTAGATCATTCGGATTATCTGCAGCTGCTCCGGGAGCTTCGCGCCCTGAAGGGTGTCAAGAAGGTTTTTGTCCGTTCCGGATTCCGCTTCGATTATCTGATGGCGGACCACGACAGGCACTTTCTGCGTGAGCTCTGTCAGTATCACGTCAGCGGCCAGCTTCGTGTGGCACCGGAGCACATCTCAGACCATGTACTGCAGGAGATGGGAAAGCCGCCGGTCCGGGTCTACAATGCCTTTGTAAAGGAGTTCGAGAAGGTAAACCGGGAGCTCGGAAAAAAGCAGTATATTGTCCCGTATCTGATGTCCTCACACCCTGGAAGCCGCCTTTCTGATGCAATTGCGCTGGCAGAATATATACGCGACATGGGTTATATGCCTGAGCAGGTACAGGACTTCTATCCGACACCGGGAACCGTCTCTACCACGATGTACTATACCGGTCTTGACCCGTTGACCATGAAGCCGGTCTATGTGGCAAAAAATCCTCATGAGAAGGCGATGCAGCGCGCACTGATCCAGTACCGCAATCCTGAAAATTACGATCTCGTGAAAGAGGCACTTCTGAAAGAGGGAAGAGAGGACCTGATCGGCTTTGGAGATAAATGTCTGATTCCGCCCAGAAGAATGAACCATCCAGTCCACCATGGCACGCCAAAACGGACACCGGACACGTCCCACCCCGCTTCCCATACCCGGGCAGCGGGAAAATCTGTCCGGCCGGGAGGAGAAAGCTCCGGTCACGGACAAAATCACAAAAATACAGGTCGCGGTAAAGGCCATGGGCATCCGGTTTCCGGACAGCAGCACAGATATACAGCTGCAGAACAAAAAACCGGAAGGTCCCGCGGGGGCAGATCCGGCAGGAAAAAATAAAAATCGTGTCATAACCCGTCTTTGCTGATAGAATACAGATGTAACCCGATTCGGCATATACAGATCTGATCAGGAGCGAACCATGAGAGAAGATTATGTAAAAGCAAAAAAACAGGCAGACAAGGCACTGCGGAAAGCCGCCGGAGAGGGACGTTATCCATATCTGACATCCCTGGACAGCTTTCTGCCGAATTACATGACACTTGCAAAGGTTCCGGTAGGGATCATGGATATCCCCATCAGCATGATTGCAGGGACGGTTACGGAGGGCCGGCAGAATGCCTTCACCTGGAATTTCCTTCCAACCCTGCGCTACTTTACTGAATTTGGTCAGAAATGGTCCAGACTTTACGACGCACAGCAGAGCGAGGGAATTCATGACCCCATCAAATGCTTTGAGTACCTGAACCGTTTTTATGTTCTTGAGGGAAACAAGCGGGTTTCTGTACTCACCTACTGTGGCGCAAAGTCCATTTCTGCGGATATTACGCGTATCCTCCCAGCGAAATCCGATGACAGAGATATCCAGGTTTACTATGAATTTCTGGATTACTTCAAGGTGACACGGCTCTACGGCATTGTTTTTTCCAAACCCGGCTGCTACGCCAGGCTCGCCGCGCTGTACGGCCAGGACCTGAGCACACCCTGGCCTGTGGAAGCAGTGGAGGACCTCCGCTCTGACTTCAATCGCTTTTCAGCCTCTTATGAGGAGAAGGGGGGAGACAATCTGCGTATTTCACCCGGCGATGCTTTCCTGATTTATCTGAGCTTTTATCACCGGGAGAGTCTGCAGGAGGACAATGCCTCCGAAATCGGCAAAAAAATCGCCCTGATCTGGAATGAGCTTCTCAGCGCAGAGAATGAGGAGAGCGCTGCGCTCCTGGAGACACCGGATACCACAAAGAAGGGGAATCTGCTCACAAGCATTTTCACGCCTTCCTGGACAAAGGAGCATCCGCTGCGTGTGGCTTTTCTGTATTCCAGAGACCCCAAAACCTCGCGCTGGCTCTACGGTCATGAGCTTGGCCGGAACGAGCTGAACCAGACCTATGAGGGCGTTGTGGACGCGATCAGTTTTGACAATTGCAACACGGAAGAAAAGCTCGATGCAGCCTTCGCGGCGGCAGCGGCAGACCAGGATGAGGTTGTCTTCACGACTTCGCCTGACATGATGGACGCCTCCAAGCGCGCAGCCATAAAATATCCCCACATGAAGATCCTGAACTGCTCCATCGACCTGATGAGCAGCGCTGTCCGGACCTACTATCCAAAGATGTATGAGGCAAAGCTGATCATGGGTGCCCTGGCAGCGTCCTATGCGGACGACCACCGCATCGGGTATGTTGCCGATTATCCGCTCAACGGCAACATAGCCAATATCAATGCCTTCGCAATCGGTGCGGCGATGATAGATCCGGATGTAAAGATCACTCTGAAATGGAGCGGTCTGAAAAACAGCAGATGGGAAGCGGAACTTGCAGAGGAATCCTTAAAGGTCATCTCAGGTCCTGATCTGATCCGTCCGGATGAGGCATCCAGAAAATATGGCGTGTACAAGCTGCTGCCCGACGGCACGATCTTTAACATCGCAGCACCGATCTGGAACTGGGGACAGTTCTACGTACAGATCGTAGATACCGTTCTGGACGGTTCCTGGAACAATCGTGAAAACATCAGCAAGGAGCAGGCGATCAATTACTGGTTTGGATTTTCCAGCGGTGCCATCAGTGTAATTCTCTCCCAGAACATCTCCTATTACTCGAGGAAGATGGCTTACCTGTTCCAGGACAGCATCAGGAACGGATCCCTTGATCCCTTCTGGGGCGAACTGCACAGCCAGACAGGCACCATTTCGGACGCACAGGGTAACACCTGCCTGACCAATGATCAGATTATTCACATGAACTGGCTGAATGACAATATCATCGGATCAATTCCGGACATGTCACTCCTGACGGATTCGATCCATCCGACCATGCAGCGAAGCGGTGTACAGAGCGCTGCTACAGGAGAAAATATCGAAAAACATTGATTTGGAGACTGTAACATGAAGGTACTGTTACTTGCTGATGAAGAATTAAAGCAGCTCTGGGACTTTTATAAACCGGGTATGCTTCGCGGCTACAATCTGATCATATCCTGCGGTGATCTCAACCGGAAATATCTGGAATTTCTGGTCACAATGGCGAGCTGTCCCGTCCTGTATGTCCGTGGCAACCATGACGACAGCTATAAAACAAGCCCTCCGGAGGGATGCATCTGCATTGAGGACACCGTTTACGACTACCATGGTCTGCGCATTCTGGGACTGGGCGGATCCATGCGTTACCGCGCAGATGCCGAAAATATGTACAATGAGCGGGAGATGGAGGAACGGATCCGGAAGATCAGCCGCGAAGTGCGTCTGCGTAACGGATTTGACGTCCTCGTCACCCATGCACCCGCAAGAGGCTATGGCGACCTCGATGACCTGGCGCACAGAGGATTTGAATGCTTCAATACGCTGATGTGCAGGTGGCATCCAAAGTACATGTTCTACGGTCATGTCCATAAATCCTATAACAACAGGAACTTTGAGCGGGAAATCCTGCACCCCTGCGGTACAAGGCTGATCAACGCCTATCAGCGCTACGATGTCGAGATCGGTCCGGATGAGTATCCCTCTGTGGGACATACCGGATCCTTTATCTATGATCTTGTGATGTCCATGAAGAGCAAAAGAAGCCATTCATGAGTTGAGATATGGGAACTTCCTTGCACGAAAACGGCAAGTATGATAGTATCGCCGTAATATGCCGCGCCCTGAGCGCAGAGCAGAATGTTTGTTTGGGGGATTGAAAAATGATGGAAGACAGAAAACCTGAATACAATAAGCATAACCTGCAGGACCAGCCGATTACATTCTATACGGAAAAATTCCATGAAGCTGACCCGGTTGAAATTTCATCCAGAACGCATGTCCCGTATGATTCTGAAAAGCAGACCTTTACGGTTCGTTTTCTTGGGACGGATTATCAGGTCACCTGGCCTGATTTTCAGATCAGCCCGGCGCTTGCAGACAACAGTGGACGGGTACTGATACTGCGCTATCTGCTGTTTGCAGAATACGAGGCCTTTGACAATACCTTTATCTCTTTTCGTGACATGCCTTCGGGGGATCTTTATTTCACCCCCTTCCGGGGAAGGTGCATTCTCCGTTTCAACCGCAAGTACGGCACCCGCATCGATACCTTCAGAAAGGTACTGGAGGAAATGGGCTGTAAAAAAGTGGACTATGCTGATGCCTGCTATGATGTGGAGCTGTTTCCGGAGCTGTACATCCGTTTTATTTTGTGGGCAGGCGATGATGAATTTCCGGCATCCTCACAGATCCTCTTTTCCGAAAACTTCAAAAAGGCATTCCAGACCTATGATCTCGCGGAGGCTGGCGGAGTCTGTCTGAATGCTTTTGCAGCCCGGGAGGCTCAGCATGCATAAGGATGAAGAAAGCTTTTCCTTCAGTGCACAGGAACAGAGCAGTGCTTCGCAGGACCCGCTGCAGGCGGATAATCTGTCCACAAGAATCAGCCGGCATTATCCCAAAATGAGCAAGGGTCAGAAAAGACTTGCGGACTATGTGATGGACCACTATGAAAAGGCGGCCTTCATGACCGCAGCAGAGCTGGGCAGACAGGCCCGGGTAAGTGAATCCACCACCGTGCGTTTTGCCACCCTGCTTGGATACCAGGGCTTCCCGGAATTCCATCAGACGCTGGAGGAGCTGGTCAGAAATCGTCTGAATTCCATTCAGCGGATGGAGGTGACCTATGAGAGGATTCCCCAGGAAAAAATCCTGGATACCGTCCTGACCAGTGACATTGAAAAGATCAAGCTGACCCAGGAGCACATGGACCGGAAGGCCTTTCACCAGGCGATCGAGACCATCCTCAACGCAAAGTCTATCTATGTGATGGGTCTGCGCAGCTGCGCTCCGCTGGCTGCCTTTCTTGCATTTTATCTGAATGAGATCTTCGACAATGTGCATTTGGTGAACTCCACAGGCTCCAGCGAGGTATTTGAACAGCTGGTCCGCATCGGAGAAGGAGATGTGATTATCGGCATAAGCTTCCCGCGCTACTCCATGCGTACCCTGAAGGCAATGGAGTTTGCAAACAACCGGAATGCAAAGGTGATTACACTGACCGACAGCATTCACTCTCCGATGAACCTGTATTCCTCCTGCAATCTGATCGCCCGCAGTGACATGGCTTCCATCGTGGACTCCCTTGTCGCGCCGCTCTCTGTCATCAATGCGCTTATTGTGGCGCTTTCGATGCGGAGGCAGAGCGCAGTCATCAACACAATGAAAACCCTGGAACAGATCTGGAATGAATATCAGGTATATTCCCGGGATGAAATCAATCCGATTGAGGATAACCGGGAGCTGCGGATCAAGGACCCTGACAAGAACACACTTGATTCATGATACATATCAATGCATGATGCACCTGCTTTAAGCTGTAATTTCAGCAGAGGTAATCCATATGGCAAAAGTCTGTGTGATCGGAGGCGGCGCGGCTGGTATGGCGGCAGCCATATTTGCGGCAGAGCGCGGTTTTCCGGTACACCTTTTTGAACAGAATGAAAAGCTTGGAAAGAAACTCTTTATAACCGGTAAGGGACGGTGTAATTTTACAAACGCCTGTGAAAAGGATGAGCTTTTCGGGCACGTGGTAACCAATCCACGTTTTCTCTACAGCGCCTTCAACAATTTCAACAGCCAGGATGCCATACGCTTCTTCGAACAGCTTGGCGTACGCACAAAGGTTGAGCGGGGAAACAGGGCATTTCCGGCATCGGACCATTCCTCAGACATTATCCGTGCCATGGAAAAGCGTCTCCAGTCCCTGGACGTAAAGGTCCACCTGAAATCCAGGGTACAGAAGGTTCTGACAGAGCCTCTTTCCCCTTCGGAAGCCGATAAAAAGCAGACCCGGCAGGTCACGGGAATCCTCCTGGAAAACGGCGCTGTCATTGATTGTGACGCCGTCATCCTTGCGACCGGAGGACTTTCCTATCCATCGACCGGAGCCACAGGAGACGGGCTGCGTATTGCGTCCTCTCTCGGCCATACCGTGCAGAAAACGAGGCCTGCCCTGGTACCGATGGAGACAGGGGAAGATTATATTCCGAAGCTTCAGGGACTTTCTCTTCGAAATGTCACGCTGACCATTCCATACGGAAAGAAAAAGAAATTCCAGGAATTCGGTGAAATGCTGTTTACCCATTTCGGTATCAGCGGCCCCCTTGCGCTCTCAGCCAGCTCCTACATCGGCAGGGCACTGGAGGATGGACCTCTTCCGGCATTCATTGACCTGAAACCGGCGCTGACGGATGAGCAGCTGGATGCCCGGCTGCTCCGGGAATTTGAGCGCGCCCGGAATAAGGAGCTGAAAAATGCGGTAGCCTCCCTTTTCCCGGCAAAGCTGCGCCCCGTCATGATAGAGGTCTGCGGGATCCCTGCTGACAAACCGGTCAACGAGATCACGCGGGAGGAGCGGGCCCACTTCCGTCAGCTTGTGAAGGCCTTTCCCTTTACCATCACCGGTCTTCGCGGCTACAATGAGGCGATCATCACCCAGGGTGGTATCCACGTCAAGGAAATCAATCCCTCCACGATGGAATCACGGCTTGTCCAGGGATTCTATGTGATCGGCGAGGTGCTGGATGTAGACGCCGTCACTGGCGGATTTAATCTCCAGATTGCCTGGGCAACGGCGGACACCTGTGCCGCCGCGCTTCACTGATCCGCTGATATTTCCCTTTAAAACAAAAAGCTGAATATAAATCATACAATGTGTAATTGCGAGGTAGTATCATGAGTTTTCAGATTGCAATAGACGGTCCCGCTGGTGCCGGGAAAAGCACCGTTGCCAGAGCTGTATCCGAAGAGCTTGGCTTTATCTATGTTGATACCGGTGCCATGTATCGTGCCATGGCTCTTTATTTTCTGAACCGGCATTTAAATACAGACAGTGAGGATACCATCAACGCATCTCTGGATGATGCCTGCATTGCACTGCGCATAATTGATGGAAATCAGCATGTATTCCTGAACGGAAGAGATGTCAGCGCCAGGATCCGTACCGAAGAGGTCGGCATGATCGCCTCGAAAACGAGCAAATACCCGGAAAACCGCCGAAAGATGGTAGCCATGCAGCAGGAAATCGCACGCTCTCAGAACGTCGTGATGGATGGCCGTGACATCGGGACCGTCGTTCTTCCTGACGCACAGCTGAAGATCTATCTTACGGCAAGCGTACAGGTTCGTGCAGAGCGCAGATACCAGGAGCTTGTTCAGAGAGGAGAGAACCCGGATCTGGCAGAAATCGAGCAGGATATCGCAGCAAGAGATGACCAGGATATGCACCGCGCAGTTGCACCGCTGCGTCAGGCTGAAGATGCCATACTGGTGGACAGCTCTGCCATGACCGTTCCGGAGGTCGTCCGGAAAATTGTCGGACTGGCACGGGAACGCATGGCCTGAATCAGAAAGGAGCCTCTACATTGGAAGTGATTACAGCAAAAAGCGCCGGCTTCTGTTTCGGCGTAAAAAGAGCGGTAGATGAGGTAAAAAAACAGATTCAGGAGGGCACAAAGCCCGTATACACCTATGGTCCGATCATCCACAATGAACAGGTTGTAGATGCGCTTTCCAGACAGGGAGTGCAGGTCATACACTCGGAAGAAGAGCTTTCTCAGATCCACGAGGGCACGATCATTATCCGGTCTCACGGTGTTCCCCGCCGTATCCAGGAAAAAATGGAGTCCCTCGGTGTCACTGTCGTGGACGCTACCTGTCCCTTTGTCAAAAAAATACATGCCATCGCCCAGGAAACCGGAGATCGTGGCGATATACTGATCATTGCCGGCAATCCCGATCATCCGGAGGTGCAGGGAATTATGGGCTGGGCAACCGGTGAGGTACATGTAATTGAGTCTGCGGAAGACCTGGAAAAGCTTCAGATTCCCGAAGGGAAAAAGGCTGTTCTGGTCGCACAGACAACTTTCAATAAAGTTAAATTTGAATATATTGTTGAAATTTTTGCCAGAAAGCGTTATCATAGCTATGTTGTAAATACTGTGTGCAATGCGACTGACGAGCGGCAGACAGAAGCGCGGGAGATTGCGCAGAAAGTAGATGCTATGGTTGTCATCGGAGGCAGGCATAGTTCTAACACACAAAAGCTGTTTTACATTTGCAGCGAGAAATGTGCGAATACTTACTTCATTGAGACACTTGTTGATTTGGATTTGAAACCTTTTCAATCTTATTCTCGTGTAGGTATCACAGCTGGAGCATCTACTCCAAATAGTATAATTGAGGAGGTTACAGAATATGTCAGAACAGAGCTTTGAGGAAATGCTGAACGAGTCTTTCAAGACCGTACATAACGGTGAGGTTGTCGAGGGAACTGTCATCGACGTCAAACCGGAGCAAATCATCCTGAACATCGGGGTTAAGGCTGATGGCATTCTGACCAGAAATGAGTATTCTAATGATAACTCTCTGGATCTTACAACCGTCGTTAAGGTCGGTGACAAGATGGAAGTCAAGGTCATGAAGGTCAACGACGGCGAGGGCCAGGTGCTTCTTACCTACAAGAAGCTTGTGGCCGAGAGAGGAAACAAGAAGCTGGAAGAGGCATTTGAGAACCATGAGGTTCTGAAGGCAAAGGTTGTCCGTGTATTAAACGGCGGTCTGAGTGTCAACGTAGACGGCGCAAGAGTATTTATTCCTGCCAGCCTCGTATCCGACACCTTCGAGAAGGACCTTAACAAATATATGGATCAGGAGATTGAATTCGTTATCATTGAGTTCAATCCGAGAAGAAGAAGAATCATCGGCGACCGCAAGCAGCTTGTTGTTGCTGAGAAGAAGAAAGCGCAGGAAGAGCTCTTCGCAAGAATTCACGTTGGCGATGTTGTAGAGGGAACTGTAAAGAACATCACAGACTTCGGCGCATTCATCGATCTGGGCGGTGCAGACGGACTGTTGCATATCTCCGAGATGAGCTGGGGACGTGTTGATAATCCTCGTTCCATCCTCTCTGTTGGTCAGAAGGTTACCTGCCTGATCAAGGATATCAAAGGAGACCGTATCGCCCTCAGTCTTAAGTTTGAGGATCAGAACCCGTGGCTGACAGCAGACCAGAAGTATGCTGTTGGTACAGTGGTAGAAGGCAGAGTTGCCCGTATGACAGACTTCGGTGCTTTTGTAGAGCTTGAGCCTGGTATTGACGCACTGCTTCATGTATCTCAGATCTCCAGAGACCATGTAGACAAGCCTTCAGATGTACTGAGCGTTGGCGATGTCATCACAGCCAAGATCGTTGACTTCAATGCAGAAGACCGCAAGATTTCCCTGAGCATGAAGGCACTTCAGAATGATGCTCCGGAAGAGTCTTCTGAAGAGGAGTAATTCCTTTAAAGATTTGTTTGGAAGTATCCACTGAGAAAATCAGCACCCAGATATTTTCTGTAGTGAAAATATCTGGGTGTTTTTTACTTTTTTCACAAACCTTTTTCACAAACCCGTTTATGAACATCTGCACTTTTTTGCAGACCCGTTTATGAGCATCTGCTGGTACAACTTATGGACAACTGCAGGTACAGATGACGTCCAGAATGGTCCGCACGCTGCAAGCGTAAGGGTGAATTAGTGATTTACAGCATTCCCTTGCCAAGATTCTGCAGAATTTCGAGAAGATATGTGTGAAGCAGATTTCCGCCTGCAGCGCCACCAGCATCATTGCCCGATGCGTCATCAGCAGAATTTTCGCAGATTTTTTTCAGATCCTCCCAGCGGAAATACATTGGCTTCGAGCGATATTCTCTGAAAAATACCGGATGAAAGATCTCAGACATCTGGGGCAGGAATGTACCATCGGCCCTCTGATAGCAGTTAGAAGCCTTTGCCTTCTCTCTGTGCCCGGCATCTGCATAGACCGCGATGTCCTTATGAATTGCCTGATCCTCCGCAGGGAAATAGTAATAATTTTTGTAATCCGGGAAAAAATGCTTCATCTGCGTGTGGTGCGAGAGGAGCCGCAGCGATGCCTGTGCCGGCTCGTCTGCATGCTGTCCAAGGCACAGAACGGCTTCCTCTCCGGTATACTCCACAGGCAGGGGAAAGGGATACCCCGCTTTCATCGAGAAGCAGATCCATTTCTGTTCTCCAT
>JAJGAH010000031.1 GCA_020844525.1 Eubacterium sp. | reverse complement strand
TTAGAAGGCATCTCAGATCCATCAACAGTTGATGTGATCTCACCGTCCATATTTCCGCATCCGCCAGCAGAACTGATATAACCAGTATCCTGATAAACCTTTCCGTTCACCATTACACTTGGAATTATATCTTCGCCGGCCGCGTTATCTGTATCACCCGGTTCGGTCTCACTATCCGTAGATAAATCCAAACTTCCGTTAGATGTCTCAGCTTCAGTAGGTTCTGCTTCGGTTTCTTTAGTTAAATCCAGACTGCTGTTAGATGTCTCAGTCACTGTGCTCGACGCAGGCTCCTTGTTACCACAGCTGGATACTCCCATAGCACAAGCGATTGCCATACACAGAATTAGTATTTTTTTCATACGCATTATCCCCGTAAATTCCGGATTTGAATCTCTGATTTAACCTTACATGACTAATTCCGGTCGTTCAACCACTTTCTGTACCATTCCGGCAAGAAATTTTTTATTTCATTTCCGAATCGTCTCCGAAAGTTCCGTTTATATGTGACGGGATGAAAAAATCCCTCGGGCCATTTCCGATTTGCCCTCGAATGGTCCGCATACATATGCGAGGAAGAAATTCTCATGGACCGTTCAAAATCGCGTGCAAATGGTCCGCATATACCTGCAGGAAAATTTCACGTCCCGTCACAAAAACGCCCGGGAAGTGTCCGCTGATAGGTGAAAGCAAAGATTCCTTTGCTCAACCTTGCGGAAAATGTCCTGTGAGGAGTGAAGGAATCCCTGTATTTACGACCTTAGGGCAAAAGGAGAATATCCATGAAGAAGAACGATCAAACAGAAGAAAAAAATGAGCAGGTGCTCCTGCTTCGAAAGAGCGGGATGAGCAATCGGAAGATTGCGGAATACACAGGGGTTTCTTATGAGAAGGTCCGGTATCAGTGCAAAAAGGACGATTGCGATCGTATTCCCGTGGACGAGGAGCTGCCTGAAAAGATAAAGACGCGGGAGGCCTGCGCTTTCTGCGGAAAGCCCATCGCGAAGGAAGAAGGCCGCCGGGGACGAAAGAAGCGGTTCTGCTGTGAGAAGTGCCGGCGCACATATTGGAAGCTCCACCGCAACGAGCAGAAAAAGAATCCCAAGGCGATCTACACCAAGGTGTGCGCGTATTGCGGGAAGACCTTCGAGGTCTACGGCAATAAGAACCGGAAGTACTGCTGCCACGAGCATTACGTGGCGGACTACTTTGGCAGCTGATGAGACCGCATATTTAACCGCACTTATATAGGAAGAAAAGGGCAGAAATGACTTGATAGAATCGCAGATCAGAGTGATGGATAGACTACCAAAAGAGAAAGGAGGCAACGATGGAACTATTGACAACCATTACAGACAGGGCCGTTCTCGTGCGGTTTCTTGAAGAGAGCACCGGGCTTAATGCCGAATACGACGGAGCACCGACCTTCCACTACAGGATCGGAGACTACACGGTTCTTCGAAACGCACACATCCAGGTTCCGGATGAAAAGGCAGATCCCGATCTGATCGGAAAGCTGAAAGAAAGCGGTCTGATCGTGGATGAAAAGAAAGGCACAGGCATCGAGGCAGAGATCGCAGATGACGTGACGGCCCGGGTCAACCTCATCCACATGCTTTCTTCGAAGGGCGTGCTCATCAACAAGGCCATCGGACAGCCGAACGCCTTCTTTGTATCGGCAGTCCTCCTCAAGAACCTGAAAGAAACAAATCCGGCAAACCTTTCTGAGCTTCGGACTGTGCTGGTAAAAAGCGGCGCAGAGAAGGCACTTAGGGGTATCACTTTTTCTTCCACAAAGGTGCTCTTTACCGGATTCCCAAAGGATCGGACGGTGGAGGAGCTGTCGGCCTATCGGGACTTTGCAGAAGGACTTGTCAAAGCCTGTGAGAAGGCTGCCTGGGTAAAAGCAGATCCGGTGAAAACCAGCAATGAACGATACACGTTCCGGAGCTGGATGAACAGCATCGACATGGGCGGCAAGGAACACGCAGATACCCGGAGGATTCTGATGGAGCGGATGGGTGGAAATACAGCCTTCCGGACAGAAGAACAACGGATGAAGGCCCTGCGCCATCGCCGGAAGAAAAAGGAGGTGGAAAAACATGAGCAAAAAGCAGAGCCGGATTTCATCGTCCTCGGATCATGTGATCGTGATTCCACACATAGAGCGCCCACAGGATCAGCGGATCAAAACAGCGGTGTACTGCCGGGTGTTCAGCAAGCATGAGGACCAGGAGTACTCACTGGAAAACCAGATCACGCACTACAAGGAAACCATCGGAGAGGACCCAAGGTACGAGCTGGTCGAGATCTACTACGACTTTGGAATCTCCGGATTCAAGGCAGCACGGCCCGGGTTCCAGAAGATGCTCGAGGAATCAAGGGATGGGAAGTTTGAGCTGGTCATCACAAAGTCCATCACCCGCTTTGCCCGGAACACCGGGATCGTTCTGGATGCCACAAGACTTCTCAAGGAGCGCGGCATCGGGGTGTACTTTGAGCTTCAGGGGATCAACACGCTCGGACAAGGCGGAGAGCTTCTCATGACGCTCTTTGCCGCATTCGGTCAGGCGGAGAGCGAGGCAAACCGGCTCGGGACCAGGATGGCCATTCAGCGGAAGGTACAAGCACAGGAGCCCATCCAGCAGATCCAGCGGGTGTTCGGATACACGAAGAACGAGGACGGCGAGATCGTTCCGGATCAGGATGCAGGCCGTGTGCTGGAGATTTTCGAGATGGCCGCCGATGGATTCACGGTCGCACAGATCACAAACTACCTGAACGGGGAGGGAGTACAGACCAAGAGTGGCGCCAAATTTTACCGGAAAACGGTGGCCAGGATCCTGGTAAACGAGGAGTACAAGGGTGACTTCGTACAGTTCAGACACTATGTAGATGAGCACCGGAAGGAGAGGAAGAATACCGGAGAACACGCCATGGTCTACTACAAAGAGAATCATCCGCCGATCGTGACGAATGATCTCTGGGAGAAAGCCCAGAAGGCACTCGGTGTCCGGAAGTTGCCAAAGCAGGAGCCGGAGAAGAAACTGCCCATGGAGATATTTCCTTATAAGGATCAGCTCTACTGCGCAAAGTGCGGAAACAAGCTGACGCGCTCCTACACAGGAGGGAAGAACCGCTGGATCTGCTCAGGAAAGGAGCGGTTTGGCAGTTCCTTCTGCTCTGGCCTTTCCATCCCTGACGAGGTGGTGAAGAACTGGGGAGTTTTTACCGAAGACCGGTATATCAATGAAAGGATCGACCGGGGAAGGGTCTCGGGTTTTACCTATGAGTACGGAGAGACCTGGCATAAGGCACACACGAAGAAAGTCCACATCCAGAGCGCACCGGCTCTCACAGAAGCAAATTACCCATACAAGGACCGGATCTTCTGCAAGTACTGCGGTGGGAAGCTCCGGCGCATCATCGCAAATAACGGAAGCGTGAAATGGATCTGCAACACCATGAGCCGATATGGCAAGGACGCCTGCAGGGGAGTCAGGGTTCCGGATGAGATACTGCAACCCCTGCGTGATTACCCTGGTATTGTCTACATTGGAAAGGAGAAGATTGATGGCAAAGAGTGTTATGGTTATTCCCGCAAGCCAGACAAAAAAGTCAGCTGAGGGGACAAAGAAGAAGACCCGGGTGGCTGCCTACTGCCGGGTCTCGACAGAGCAGGAGGAGCAGCTTGGCTCCTTTGAGAACCAGGTCAGCTACTACACAGAACTGATCAACAAGAATCCAAACTGGGAGATGGCCGGAATCTTCTCGGATGAGGGCATCTCCGGAACCGGGACGAAAAAGCGTCAAGGCTTCCAGAACCTCATCCGGGCCTGCCGCGAGGGAAAGGTCGATCGGGTGATTACGAAATCCATCTCCCGATTTGCCCGTAACACCGCTGACTGCCTGCGTTACTCCCGGGAACTTAAGGATCTCGGCATTCCCATTTATTTCGAGAAGGAAAAAATAGACACGATGGCAGCATCCGGGGAGCTGCTTTTTACGATCCTCTCCTCCCTTGCGCAGGAGGAAAGCCGTAACATCTCGGAGAATACGACATGGGGCATCCGGTCGAAGTTCAAGAGAGGACAGCCGATGCTCAACACTGAGCGCTTCATGGGATACGACAAGGATGAGAACGGAAACCTTGTCATCAACCCGGAGCAGGCCAGGGTGGTAGAAAGGATCTTCCGGTACTTTCTGGAAGGATGGTCGCTCGAAGAAATCGCCCAGAGGCTTCGGGCAAAGAACGTCCCGGGCGTGACGGGAAAAGCAGCATGGAACGCGAACACGATCCGGCGGATGCTCCAGAACGAAAAGTACAAGGGCGACCTTCTGATGCAGAAGACTTATACCGTGGATTTCCTTTCCAAGAAGATGGTGGCTAACAATGGAGAGAAGGACCAGTACTACGTGCAGGGAAATCACAAGCCCATCATTTCTCCGGATGATTGGGAGGCTGCGCAGGCCGAGTTGAAACGCCGGGAGGGCTTCATGGAAAGCCACGGCATCAAGGAAATCAGCTCGAAGGTGGGGACAGCATTCTTCAACAAGGTGTACTGCGGAAGCTGCAAAAGCCGCTTCATCCGGAGAAGCTGGACCGGCATTAAGGAACCCTTCTGGAAGTGCTTCCAAGCGGAGAAGGCGCAGGGAAAAACCTGCAAAGCTTTGAACGTGAAGGAGGCGGTTCTTCAGGAGGCTGTGGTGATCGCATGGAACAGCATCGTTGAGAACCGGGATCAGGAGATGGAGCGATGGGAGAAGATGAGGGAGTCAGAGAATCCGCTGGAGAGGCTTCGCGGAAAACAGATGATCGAGCTCACCGCACAAGGAAGGCTCGACTTCGAGATCCCGGAGCTCACGCGGATGGTCCTTCAGGAGATCACGGTTCATAGCCCTACGAGCTTCACCATCACCTTCCTGGATGGAACAGTGAAGAACGTAAAGATATGAGAGAAGAGTAGCCCTTGCCGAAGATGGCAGGGGCGTTTTTTTATTTTCGGGAACGAATTTTCATTTTGCGCTGAGGTTGTAAGCTATGGGAAAGATTGAAATTTTGCGCTGAGGTTGTAGCGAAGAATCGATTCTTCCATGGAGGAAGCAAAGCGCTTCAACGAGACATCCGAGAATGGAGAACCCTCTATATCTGCGCGAGAGTTGTGTGGATGAGGAAAGGATTGTATTTTGCGCATAGATTGCTATAATGATATTGCAATTAAAAAATAGAAGAACATACTAAAGTAAGCTATGATGGTTGTGGGGAGTTCTTGTGGCGATAAGCATTCCGATCTTCAGCAATCAGCTGAAAAAAGCAAGGCTTGCAGTAAACCAGGCTAATGGCAGGGCGGCTTTTTCGGCAGCAGAGGCAGCGTATCTTGATTATGTTGCAGAGAAGGGGTCAATAACAGCGAATTCATCTGTTAATGGTCAGAAAACAGTTACTTATACATATTTTCCTGCCGTTGGAAAGGGAATACTGGAATTTCATTATCCTGATGGCCGCTGGGTTCGCGACAGTCACGGCAGTGTGTACACCTATACAGATGTTTCCACTTGGACGGTTGATACAGAGGTGAGTGATGGCCGAAAGATCAGTTATAAGGTTGCACGAGTCTGGACGATTCATATGAATCCCGAGAATGGAGATATCATAGGATATTATTGTGCATTTCCTGCAGCTGACGAACGGCAATATAATGAAGTTCTGAATGCATTTGAATCTGGAACGGAAAGTAAGTATAGTCAGGTAAAATAAGTATGGTCAGGTAATATACGGGCTTATCTGGAAGCTGACAGTCTTCTGGGTGAGCCTGTTTTTATGCGCCCATGGTTATTGGGTTGTTTTTGGCAAAGGCAGGGAAGAAATGCACCGTCATAATTAGACAGAAATGAAATAATGACCATTGGTCATAAATGATATAAGTGCTATTATAATTTTATCACAGATAATGATATAGTGATCTCCTGATACGAGGTCCGAGGAGCGCTTATGAGAAGATATGATAATGGTGATGATGTTATTAATGAAGTCAGGGAAAGCTGGAACGGGCATGTAAAATCCGTCAGAATATGGGGATTCATAGCTTCAGTCCTTATGATTATCATGGGAATTGTATGCATGATATACCCCATACAGACAACTTATATTATTGAAGTGTTCGCCTCAGTTGCCCTGTTGGTGTGGGGCATCTGGGAAATAGTGAAATATTTCCAGAGGCCGGTTATTCTTCGCACCGGTGTAAGTTTGATGAGTGGAATTCTGAATGTCATTCTTGGCATTATGCTTTTAACTTCACCGGCAGATGAATTGCTTATATTCTTTGGTTTCCTGTTTGGACTTGACCTGATGATGGTGGGATTTGAGCAGCTGACACTGACCGGCACATTTCATGCATTTGGTGTGGTAAATACAGGTTGGATGACGTTTGACGGTGTGCTGAATATTCTGGTGGGCATTATTCTTTTGTTTATGCCGCTGGCATCTGTTTCTGCGGTAAGCGTACTGCTTTCATTTTACCTGCTGGCAGGCGGGATTACGCTGCTGATTGAGTGTATTAATGCCAGGGAATTAAAGAGATAATTCATAGCAAAATCTGCTGATCAGCATCGACGGAGAAATCTGCCGGTGCTTTTTGAATGCGCTTTTTTGACAGATTTACTTTTGGGATCCGCTTTTCCGATAAAAAATCATTTATTTGAATAAACATATTGCAATACTACGTCCGGCGTAGTATATTTTTTGCAGATGATACTACGACAGACATAGTACGACAAATATAGTACGTCTGACATATTATATTCCTTTTCTCTGTTGGACAGACTTTTCCTATAGTTTATCTGTGTACCAGAGCTTTTCTGCATTTGTTTTTGGTGAAAGATGATCTGTGAAAACAGTAGATGTACAACAGGTTAAGCATAATAAAATCAACTGAAATATTGTTTAAGGAAAGATAATATGGAGAAGGGAGGGAAAAATGGGAATCAGCAGCGATGTGATCCGTGGCTGCAACGACACGATCATCCTATATTTATTGTTGGATAAACCGTCCTATGGTTATGAAATTTCACAAAAGATTCGTCAAAAAACAAATGATGCCTATATCATCAAGGAAACGACCTTATATTCTGCGGTGACCCGTCTGGAGAGGGATGGATATCTTGAATCCTATCCGGCTGTCGCAGAAAATGGGAAACGAAGGACCTACTACAGAATCACCGATTCCGGGAAAAGCTATTATGCTGAGAAATGTAAGGAATGGAAGCTGACCAGAAACGTGGTTGAACAGTTTATTACGGAGGATATGAGAGGATGAATACGATACGGAATTATCTGGAGTCTATGTTCGAACAGCTTCCGGATACACCGGAAATCATCAAAGCCAAATGTGAGCTGGGACAGATGATGGAGGATAAATATTCGGAATTGATACAGGAGGGCAAGACAGAGAATGAAGCCATTTCCCAGGTTATCGCAGAATTCGGGAACCTGGATGAATTGGCGGATACGCTGGGGATTGGCTATCTGCTCCATCATGACGGGAAGGATACGGGCAAAGACCGGGAGGTATCTCTGGAGGAGGTGCAGTCTTATCTGAATGACCGTGCACATGATGCGGTTCTCCATGGACTTGGAACATTGTGCGGGATCATTTCTCCTTGCGGCATTATCCTGACAGAGGGCTTTGGCTGGACATCCGCACCCGGCACAGCTGCAGGTCTTCTCTGGCTGTTTGTCATGATTGCGGCCTGCGTTGGCTTTCATGTGTATGCCAGCCTGCAGATGAGCAAATGGGATTTTCTGGAAAAGGAGTCCTGCAGTATTGACTATGGAACGATCAGTATGGTTAATGATTTGCAGGGGGTTACCCATAATAAGACAATGCTGCAGCGGACAATAGCAGTTTTGCTGTATTGCACCTGCTATATCCCGCTATCTGTATTGGCAGTGGCTTCAGGCAGAGGCGAGCTTTTAACGATTGGTATTGTGGTCCTGCTGCTTATGGTAGGGCTGGCTACTTTTTTCATCATTGTCAGTGGATCCAGAGATGATGGATATCATCTCCTGCTTACGCTGAACCATGAACAGCGTATGGAAGGCTCCTATGGTTACAGGCAAAAATATAGAGCAGATCATGCAACAGAAATGAAATACACAAGTAAGACAGCAGGTGTTATTATGTCAGTATTCTGGCCAACAGTTGTCTGCGTTTATCTGATTCTCAGCTTTTTGACATTTTCATGGAGCATTTCATGGATTATTTTTCCGATAGCTGTGGTGATAGACCGGCTGATCAAGGCCGTATATGGTGAGAAGGAAGGATGAGGAGAATGAAAAAAAGACTGATTTATTTTATTGTTCTCGGGGCCCTCACCATTGCAGCTATCGTGTATGGTGTGATAAGGCAGGGGCATATAACAGTATCTGCTGAGGGAGGACTTTCGTTCGGCTTTGTCAGGAAGGGCGACACGCAGGTTTCAGACAGTACGGATTCTTTTACGGATATTGATGTACAAGTGTCGCAGGATGATATAGAGGTTGAAGAGGGGAAAAGCTTTGGGTGGACCTATGTTGGGCCGAAAGACATGATTCCTTCGGTAAAAGCTGATAACGATACCTTTACAGTTGTATCTTCCGGCAAGAATACAAATAACGCCTTGATCTCCGGAGGAAGACTTACCATTACCATTCCTTCTGGCAGCTGGAAGCTGGGGAAAGTATCATTATCCACGAATAATGGCGATATATCCATTGATCCGGACCAGAAAGCGGAGATGCAGTCTATGGGTCTTTCCTCTGCGAATGGCGATATTTCTATATCTGATTGCAGTGGGAAAACAGCAGACATTTGCACCAGTAATGGAGATATTACGCTGGATGATGCCAGCTTTGATCATTTTGATCTGCAAAGCGGAAATGGGGATATTGCCCTCAGCCTTTCAGATTCTCTGGACAACTATACAGTTATACCGTCTGCCTCGGCTGGAGATATTTCAGTCGGAGAAGATACCTATAGCAGTGGCAAGAAACTTTCCATAGGTTCGGGAAAGAAAACCATAAAGGCAGTTACCAGTCTGGGCGATATTGTTATCGATGATTAAAGAACCTGCAGGACATTTTCGCCTGCTGCTTATAGAAGACGATTCAGGTCGCCGGGAAATTTGAACTGTAAAATAATGGGAGCCGTAATTGGATGAACAGAAAATCCAAACGGCTCCCATTACTATTGGAATTCTGGGTTTATCAGAATTCCTTTTATCATGTAATTCAAATATGGTATATTGGTATTCAGTGAAGGAGGCACGTCGCATCATGAAAATAAATTTCACAGATCTATTGTATGCTTTGTCATATGCGCTGGATGCCGTTGAGCGTGAATATAACGGTGTTCTGGATGGACATGGAAAGCGTGTGGCCTGGTTCAGTGAGAAGATGGGAAAGGCAGCAGGACTGACCTCAGAGGAACTGATTGATCTTGCAGGTCTGGCAATCCTGCATGATAATGCACTTGCTGGCTATCTGGATTCCTCTGTATCCGGCTGGCTTGACAGAAAAGTGTCAGATGACGATGCCGGGTGTCTCGACACAGATGCTTTTCGCGGTCACTGCCGTTTGGGAGAGGACAGAGTCAGGCTGCTTCCTTTTCTTACGGGACCTGAAAATATTGTTCTGTACCATCATGAAAGGGCAGATGGATATGGGGCTTTTGGTGTAAGAGGAGAAAATACACCGCTGATGGCGCAGATTGTTCATATGGCGGACTCAGTTGATGTTCTGTTTCATTCCAATGGCGTCCGGGATGCAGACTGGAGCAGGATCCGTGCCCATGTCCACGATGAAGCTGGAAGGAATTATTCGAGCAGTACAGTGCGTCTCTTTGATGCTGCGTTTTCATCAGCATGTATTGCAGAGATGAAGACAAAAGGTGTGGATGCCTGTCTGAGAGAGGATGTGCCTGACCGGTTCCGTGATTTTACCCGTGAAGAAATCAACGGCATAACCGGTTTTTTTGCAGGAATTGTCGATTATAAATCAAGCTTCACCCGGGACCATTCCATGGGAGTTGCCAGAAGGGCAGAGCTGATGGCACGTCATTATGGATGGGATGAAGACAAGATCGAGCGGTATTACTTTGCAGGGGCCCTGCATGACATTGGGAAACTCGTCATTTCAAATGATATTCTGGAGAAACCAGGCAGACTGACCGGAGATGAATTTGAGGTCATGCAGAACCATGCGTCCCAGACGTATCGCGTTCTGCACCAGGTCAAGGGAATGGAGGATATTACGGAGTGGGCCGCCAACCATCATGAAAAGCTGGACGGAAGCGGATATCCAAGAGGGTTGCAGGCGGATCAGCTGAGCTTTGAGGATCGTTTAATGGCCTGCATCGATATCTACCAGGCACTGACAGAGGAAAGGCCTTATAAGAAGGGCCTCTCTCACGAAGAAACCATGTCTATCATGCGTGATATGGTCCGGCAGGGAAAGATTGATCCGGATATTACAGAAGACATTGGCAAAGTATTCGGAGCCGAAGCTGTAAAAACAGAGGCATCAGGGAAGTCAGAGGAAACCGGGGAAGTGAAGAAATGGCGGTGTTCTGTCTGCGGATATGTATATGAAGGAGAAAGACCGCCGGTAAGGTGCCCGGTATGCGATATGCCGGGAGATAATTTCAAACTGGCAGATGCCTGACAGAGTGTGCCACCATCAGAAATATATATTATAAAAAATAAGTATATCAATATTTGCATAACAAAGCTGGAACATCGTATCTATGTTATGGGGAGACGTACGGATGAGGGATAAAAAGTGTAATAAAAAGACTGGCGGATTCTGGGTATCAGCAGTGATATGGTCAGCCATGGCATGTGTTCTGACTGTTTCTCTGCTGGGCATGCCTGTTCCGGTGGAAGCAGACACAGCTAGTGCGTATGTCTCTGATCAGGAGGGACTTCTTACCGGGGATGAGGTATCATCTCTGGAGAGTGCATGCCAGGAGTTTGCCAGGACATACGACTGCTCCATCTGTTTTGTTTCTGCAGGGGATCAGGAAATCGGGGAAAATCATGATGAAAATGATGACCGGAAGTACATAGAGACCTGCGCCGAGCAGAAATTCGGAAAGGGTGCCGATGTCATCAGCCTTCTGATTGATATGGATACCCGCTACTATTATGTGGATGTCATGGGAGATACTGCACAGGAGATCTATCCGGAGGCAAAGCAGGAAAAGATCCGGAATGCGGTTGAGGAGCAGCTGAAGGATGGCAATTACGCTGAGGCTCCTTTTACATTTGTTGAGAAGGCGGGTTACTGGTACAATCGGGACCCAAAGACGAGTGCTTATGTCATGTGGACCTTTATTTCCGCCGGTGTTGCGGGAGTGATCGTTCTGATCTGGTTCCTGGTAGCGGCATTCAAGCACAAGGAGCAGCATGTTGCGGCAGAGGCCAACGGGTATGTGCGTCCGGACTCGTTCCACCTGTCTGTCCGGCAGGACAGATTCCTTCG
>JAJGAH010000030.1 GCA_020844525.1 Eubacterium sp. | reverse complement strand
AATGCTTCTTGTTTTTAGGTCGATATCCTCGTTATTCCAATTCTCTCCAAAAAGCACATCATCATTAAAATGTGCAAACTCCGGGGCAAATTCCCCCAGGGCGTCTCTTCCAGCTGTTTGGACAATTTTGCTCATAATGTTTTTTCCTTTCTTTCGGTATCTTCTTTCACAGATTTCTGCCAAGTGTCTTTAACGCCGCTGTTTATCCTTCCAGTTCGCGATATTGCTCATCACTTACCGGTTCACACCACTCGCTGCTGCATTCCTCTCCGGGTACTTCAACGGCAATGTGAGAAAACCAGCTGTCTTTTTTTGCTCCGTGCCAGTGTTTGACATTTGCAGGAATCATCACTACGCTTCCTTCCTGCAAGCTGACAGCGTCTTTTCCTTCTTCCTGATACCAGCCTTCACCGGCAGTGCAGATAAGCAATTGACCGCCTCCGCTTTTTGCATGATGGATGTGCCAGTTATTCCGGCATCCCGGTTCAAAGGTTACATTGGCTGCGAAGAGTCCTTTTTTCGGATCTGTGAGCGGATTCAAGAACGAATTCCCGATAAAATATTTGGCATATGCTGTGTTTGCTGCGCCCATACCAAACATGTTGTGCTGCTCAAAAGCATCCTTGTTTTCAAATTTCATGACATTACCTCCAAACAAATTTTTAATGTGTTTTGTACCGAAGCCAAACGGCACCGCTCTCAAACGACTGCACATGTTCAAGCTTCAGCGGTGTAACCGGTCTGTCCATCGGCAGTCCGTCAAACACAGCGCTCATACCGCCGCGCCCGTCAATGCCAGCAGCTCTGTTTCATCCTTCTCCAGATAATGCTTCATTTCGGTAAGTTTCTGCATCAGTCCGGTGCGGTTACTTCCGGCACAATAAATGCACATGAGATTCATCTCGTCATTCGTGAAATTCTTCATTTCCTTATAAACTTCTTATCGCCGACTTCTTCGTCTGTGGAAACGTACCTCTCCACTTCCATGTGAAGATCGTACTTCTCACGGAGTTCCGCCAGTTTTTTCATCATTGGCGATGCATGGTGGGCATCCAGCGCTTTCTGGTCACGCCAGCTGTCGATCAGAAGAACTGTCTCCGAATCATCCATGGGAATGAAGTACCTGTATTTGAGGTTTCCTTCTTCTGCCCTGATCGCTGCTGCCAAACCGGAACGCTCCATCTCCTCTGCAAATTTCCGCGCAGAGCCGTTGCTCCCGTGGTAATAAAGATTTACTGTAAGGCTCATATGCTCCTCCCGAGTTTATATACTTCTTCTGGATAATATCTCTTTTTCTCATTTCTTGTCCAGCAGCATGACGCCCTGTGGCGGGTTATGGTCTATTGCACCCACAATCGGATGGGGAATATATGGCTCTTCAAGATATGCAATGTCTTCATCCGTGAGTTTCACATCAAGTGCACCAGCCGCGTCTTCCAGATAAGCTGCTTTTGTTGCTCCGACAATCGGGGCTGTCACACCTCTTGCCCAGAGCCATGCGAGAGCAACCTGCTGCATTTTTACATGATACTTCTCCGCAAGATCATGAACACGGTGGACTATAGCAATGTCTGCCTGTTCCATTCGGTCATATTTTCCCATGGCCACACGGTCGGTCTTTGCCCGCAGGGTGTTCCCTTCCCAGGTATTCCGTGTGAGATGTCCGGCCGCAAGCGGACTGTAAGGCATCAGGGATACCTTCCACTGGCGGCAGATCGGGATCATTTCCCGCTCATCCTCGCGATAGAGAAGGTTGTAATGGTTCTCCATTGTCTGGAACTGCTCCCACCCATGGTCTTTTGCGGTCTGCTGCATATTGTAAAACTGATATGCGTACATGGCGGATGCGCCGATAGCCCGCACCTTCCCCTGTTTTACCAGGTCATTTAAGGCTTCCATCGTCTCTTCTATCGGCGTATCGTAGTCGAACCGATGTATAATATAAAGATCCAGATAATCTGTCTCAAGCCTTTGAAGGCTTCCGTCTATTTCATGAAAAATTGCATTTCGGGACAATCTGCCGGGGTTAAAATACACTTTGGATGCTATGACCACCTTGTCCCTGGCAATATTCTTTTTCAGTGCCCGCCCCAGGTATTCCTCGCTGGTTCCGGCGGAATAGCCGTTTGCTGTATCAAAAAAGTTGATGCCGAGGTCGAGGGCGTGTTTTACCACTTCCCCGGTGGCCGCTTCGTCCAGCGTCCAGTCGTGCATGGTGCCTGCCTTGCCGAAACTCATGCAGCCTACGCAGACTTTGGAAATTTCAATATCGGTTTGCCCTAATTTCGTGTATTCCATTTGAATTACTCCTTTACGCTTCTCCGACAGAACTTCGTTCACGCAGCCCAGCGCATTAAGGGTGCGTGGGAAGCCAATGTACGGAAGGCAGACGGTGAGGGCCGCAAGCTGCTCCAAACCGGACTACACATGGCCCATAGGAAAAGGCCCGGAGGAGCGCCCCGCATCCCAATAAAAGATGGTTCATGTTGTAATCCTCATCTTTTGTTATTGTTCAAATCGAATGTTGTGGAGGCGGTAAACCTCATTCAGACTGGGGATGTTCAGGATCAGCGGCTTTCCCATGTCCAGTCCGCTGATCTGTACCATATCGGCAGAGGACAGCGTAAAATCGTCCACATCAAAATTCTGCGTGATGCGCTCCGCATGAACGGACTTGGGAATCGCCACCACGCCCTCCTGACGCAGCCAACGCAAAACCACCTGTGCGGGAGTTTTACCATACTGTTTGCCAATCTCGGTCAACACCGGATGGGTAAATATCCCGTTTTGCCCCTCGGCAAAGGGAGCCCACGCCATAGCAACGATGTGGTACTGAGCCATGACCTGCCGCAGCGCCCGCTGCTGGCAGAACGGATGCAGCTCGATCTGGTTCACCGCAGGAATGATCTCATGGCTTAAAATCAGGTCGGTCAGGCGATCCGGGAGGAAGTTGCAGACACCGATCGCACGAATTTTTCCGGCCCGGTGCAGTTCCTCCATCGCCCGCCATGAGCCGTGATAGTCGCCGTAGGGCATGTGGATCAGGTACAGGTCGAGGTAATCCGTCCCGAGATTTTCCAGCGTCTTTTCAAAAGAACGCATGGTTTTCTCATAGCCCGCATCCTGTATCCAGACCTTTGAGGTCAGAAACAGTTCCTTTCGGTCAAGCCCGCTTTCCCGAATGGCTTCGCCCACTGCTTTTTCATTTCCGTAACAGGCCGCCGTGTCGATCAGGCGATAGCCAGTTTGCAGTGCAGAGAGAACACTTTCTTTGCAGACCTGCTGATCTGTCACCTGAAACACGCCCAAACCCATCAAAGGCATCGTCACACCGTTGTTTAGTTGAATCGTATCCATGTTTATCCCCCTTTCTTATTTTTCTGAATTTCATGGCGCAGATAATCCAGACGTTGAAGCTGCCGCTCATAGAAGTGAATTTCGTCTAAGGTTTCGTTTCGCTTTTCTTCCAATGGCAATGCAGTGATTATAAAAGCCGGCCTGTTTCAATCTGCAGATTCGGATAAGTCTTCTGGAGATCTTTTACAGCCGGACCTACCCCGCTTCCTCCTGAGGTGGCAAAAATCACAATTCTCTTTCCGCTCAGATCATTGTTTTCAATAAAAGTATTGATCACTCTCGGAGCAACTCCCCACCAGATCGGGAATCCGATGTAAACCGTATCATATGCTGAAAGGTCTGTGGTCTTTTCCTTAAGCTGAGGCCTGCATGCCGGATCTTGCATTTCAAGGGTACTGCGAGACTTTTTATCCATCCAGTTCAGATCTGCATCTGTATAAAGATCCTTAGGGATAATTTCATAAATGTCAGCGTTCAGGGACTTGGCAAATGCCTGTCCTTTCCTTCTTGTAACTCCGCTTGCGGAGAAATAAGCTACCAGTGTCTTCATTTTTTTACTCCATCTTCTTTATCAAAAGTCTTCTTCATTTCCGCTCCCGGCACAAAAGCTCTTGAAGATATTCTGCCGACATGCCGGTAGCTGTGGGATTCCTCATCATAGACCATAGGATCCAGCTTTTCTATATCGATCCGCCCGTTCGCATCCAGCATAGATTCTTCTGCCTGAACATTCATGATCTGGCCTGTCACCTGTGTGTGACTGCCGATATCAGAAGTGTGAATGACCTTGCATTCTATCGCCAGCGGCATTTCATTAATCACCGGCGCGTTTACCTTCTCAGCTTTCGTTACAGTATAACCGATCTTGGCAAGCTTATCGGCATTGTATCCGGTCTCGACCCCAAGATAGTCAGTCTCCCTGATCTGGTCAGAATCAGGATAATGAACCACGAAGGCGCCGCTCTTCAGGATACTCTTTAAAGTCTTTCTTCTGTCCGTTGAATTGATCGCGATCGTTACGCAGGGAGGTCTGTGGCTGCAGGTATAGTACAGCCCCAGCGTGCATGCATCCGGTTTTTCATTTTCATCATAGGCACTTACAACAACTGTCGGAACAGGTGCCACAATTGCCCTCAGCTTGATATCTTTTTTACTCATAAATATGCTCTTACTCCATCTTCTTTTCCCAGCCGCGGATCACATCAAGACCGAGGCTGTCTGCTGTCTCTTCCAGTGCACGGATCTCATCTGCACTAAGCTCTACATTTGCTGCCTTTACCGCATCCTCCACATGGCGGGTCTTTGTGACGCCGATGATTGGAAGGGCCCCCTTGGCAATGGACCATGCGACCGGGATCTGGGCAGGTGCCACACCATGCTTCTCTGCTATTTCGGAAAGCTTTTCGTTCATGATTTCCAGCTTGTCCAGGACCGGGTTATAGGTCTGTCCCCGGCCGGAATCTGCAGGCATCGGGTGCTTTGTGTCGTACTTTCCGGACAGGGCTCCCTGTTCCAGGACCATATAGGCAAAGAATACAATTCCATTCTCTCTGCAGTAATCGAGAATACCGGAATCCTCAGAAGAGCGATTTAACAGGCTGTAATGGTTCTGCACGGCGCCAAGTTTCAGTCCATGGGCTCTGAGAATCGCATCTGCCTCTTTGATCTGTGCCAGATTATGGTTGGATACACCGATCATGGGAGCATCCTCTCTTCCTTCAAAATATTCTGCCACCTCGGTGATCCACTTCGGGGCATCAACGGGATTGTGGACCCAGTAGATATCCATACGGTCAATTCCCAGGAAACCGTACTCGGTATCCAGCATGTCCTTTACAGGTGTTTTCGAGGAATAGTCCATGCACTGGGGTGTCAGCTTGTCGGAAATGATGTAGGAATCCCTCGGCAGACCCTTTAGGAAGGTTCCAAGGGTCTTCTCTGATGTTCCCATGCCATACGCATAAGCGGTATCCCAGAGATTCAGGCCATTCTCCATTGCGGTTTCAAAAATCGGCTTAAGTGTCTCCGCTGTGAGGTTCTGTCCAAAAGTTCCATCATTTCCCCATGCCCATGCTCCAAGTGCGATCTTAGGTAATTTCATCTTTTTCTCCTTTGCTCTGGTCTATATGTTGAATATTGACAATTCCGGTCTTTACTTGTTCATCTTTGCGCAGTCGCCGACCTTGTTTCCGGTAACAAAATACTCATAGGTCGGGAACTCAAAGAGCACCGGCTTGAATACATGATAGTTGATCTTGCCCTTTTCATTCAGAATGCTCTCATCCGCATAGGTGGCCAAGATCTTTACGATGAAGTTGTCGAAGCCTTCTATTTCTACGTTGCCATCCATCTCACACTCGATGGAAAGCTTCGCTTCATCGATCAGGGGAGCCCCGTTCTCACCGATGGTGTAGGCAAACGCGTTGGACTTATCCTCCCTATTTAGTCAAGTGTTTTTTTCTTTAAAATCAAGGGTTTTTACAGCTATCTCAGAAAAAGAATGAGCCATAAGGGTGAGCATTTCGATGTATCTGGTACGAAAATAGCGTATTTTGGGTACACGAAGCAGAACGTCGTCATTTACGCTCTGCATGGCCTTGTGTGTAGCCCTGTTCCGCTATGGCAGCGCACCTCCCGTGTCTACCAGGATCCTGCCCCAACTTCCTTCGTTCCGCCTGCCCACAACCAGGGTGTCAGCTTAGCTCCTTTACAGGGTCCTGCCCTCTGGAAAATATTCCTGCCGACTACTGGCTCATTCTTTGTTATTACTGACTCTTTCCTCTACAGCAGCACCGGATGGTGGACGTTTTCCTGCCGTTTTGGAACTCTCTTTTGTTTACTGGTTACAGTTGCTCTGTTTTCCATCACAGCTGCCCTCAGCAGGCTGTCAGTTACCTGTTCAGGGCAACCGTGATGGAGATGATCCGCCTTTACGCTGCTTTTGCCTCCTCCGGTTGTCTTCGAATGTCTCCCAGCATCTTTGTGCCATCATAATCCACACCTTTTACCAGGATCGCATAAAACACGCGTATCAGCTTACAGGACACTGCAATCAGCGCCTGCATCTTCTTTAAGGGATTCTTGTCCCGTGTTATATAGTAGTTGTAAATCTGCTTGAATTCTGGGTTCCTTGCTATTACAGACAACGCTGCCTCGTACAATACATAGCGCAGCCTCTTACGGCCCCGGTAACTGATACGGCTCTCACCGTTGTGTTTGCCGGAACTGTCTTCCACAATAGCCAGGCCTGCAAGCTTCTGAACCTGCTTCGGGTTATCAAAACGCCTAATGTCTCCCACCTCAGCAATAAAGGTCTGTACTGTTCGCACCCCGATTCCATTGATAGCCAGCAGTTTATCAACATATGGGATTTCTTCCATTTTTCTGTCCAAAAGGGCTACAAATTCTGCAACCCGATTGGAATACATATCGATGTCATCCAACAGGTTCATGATCTCGATCCGGGCAGCTTCTGGCGCCTGTTTGCTTCCTATGCTGTGCATAGCAGCCTCTACCAGGGTTTGCGCCCTCTTTCTTCCGGCGCCTCTAAGTTTTGCCTCTCTCCAGATCTGATTGATACCTTCCACGCCCAGCTTTACGATATCTGCTGGAAGAGGAGCTTTCCTGAGAATCATCAGCCCGCTTACAGCATCCGGATTTACATAAACGTCTTTGTATTCCGGAAAATAGATGCTGAACCATCTTGCAAGCTTGTTTCTGGTTCTTACCAGAGATTCCTGCGCCTGCAGCCGCTGATTGGAAAGCGCTCTTACCTCCGCATAAACATCAGTGGGGATGTATGGGTATGAGTATCTCCCTGCGTTTACAAGTCCGGCGATTACTTTCGGATCCTTACGGTCATTCTTATTGGGATTATTATCATCAAGTTCCTTAGACTGCTTGACATGATACGGATTCACATGCACTGGCCTCATCCCGTTGTTCTGCAGGAATGCGCCAAGATTGAACCAGTAGTGGCCAGTCGGTTCCATTCCAGGCAGTGCAACCTTCATACCATGCTTCGATTTGAGATCTTCCATCCATGCATTCAGCTTAACGAAGCCCTCTTCACTATTGGAAAACTCGAAAGGCTCTTTCGAGAGCTCGATTCCGCGGTTATCAAATGCTCTTGCAAAATGCTTCTCACTTCCAATGTCAATCCCAACGACCATAGTATCATCAGTAATCGCTTTGATTTTCTCGTTTTGTGTGTTATTCTTCATTGTAGATACCTCACTTTAGATAAGAATTTTTTACTAACCGGCAAAGTCAGTAATTCTTATTTTAATCTGAGGTATTTCTGTTTCTCAACCACCTTTCTCGGAATTCCTTATATTTACATCATACAGGAAGCTCCTTGTTTCCGCTGATGACGCCCATACGGTCTGCATCCTTCAGCCAGCTCTCATCAACCACATTGACAGAAACCTTTCCTGTCTCTTTGATTCCCTTGTTGGTGCGGTGTGAACTTACCATCGACAGCATCAGATGGGAATGGGCAACGGTTCCTGCATGGGCAACCAGTGTCCAGTTCGGCTTTCCTTCTACCATGGCTCCTACCACAATGACCGGTGAGGGATAAAGTGCAAGCTGTGCTCCAATGTTCTTCTTCATAGTTTCATTCCTTTCCCGCAGGTTCCTGCGCTGCAAATGTTATTCCTGTTTTCTGTTCCAATAATGTTGTTATTCGTTTTTGCTTCTGACACCATGTCAGCACTTAGGTAAAAAAAGAGGCGAACCTCTTTTTCACTTCAGAAATCCGCAGATGAACTGCCTGGTCATCTCTCGGACCGTGGTCTTCTGATAGGGGATCCCGACCGCATCCATGGCCCGGCACTGTTTCTCTGATGGATAGACATAAGGATAAATGCCATACATGAAGGGGAAGAACGCATAGCGGAACTGGCTCCGTTCTTCTTCCGTCATCTCAGGAAAGTTCTTCTTAAGAGCTTTCAGAAAAGCATCCATGGCTGATAGGAAGGCCTTTTTGTATTCAACAAGGCGTTCCATCCGACTGTGCTCTTCAATCTCAAAGAGATTCATGGACTGGATCTTTAGAAGAGTCAGCCGCTTCTCAACTGTTTCAGCGATTGCATCCGCAAAAGCGTCCACACTTCCTGACAGATCCTGATCTCCAACCTTCCTGAGATCCGAAGCCCAGGCTCTATACTCTCTGTTCAGAAGTCCAAGGAAAATCTCCTCCTTGGTTTCGAAGTAGTTGTAGATCGAAGGCCTGGAAAAAGTTGTCTCTTTGCTGATTTCTTTGAGTGTGATCTCGTTGTAATTCAGCGTCTGATACAGCTTATCACAGGCATCAATGATCTCTTCTTTTCTGTTCTGTGTCTGTTCCTCTGATCCTCTTGGCATTTCTGTATCTCCATCTGTTTATCTCTGACACCATGTCAGCATGGTTACTATACATCGATTCTGACATTGTGTCAATACAATATTTTATAATAATCCCACCACCAGACCAGTTTTTCTTCTCCCATACTGTAAGCCTGGCAGGCTTCGCTGAAGCGGAGATTTTTTCATCATTCATTTCCTCCAATTGCATCAAATGCCAGTGAAATGCTCTCACTGAAAGAGAGAGCTGTTGTTTTTCCGGTCGCTTTGATATGCATCAGGGCAGCAATGATGATCTCCACCACAAACAGAATAGAGAGGTAGTTCATGAAGGGATGTCCCGGAACGATTGCTTTTGCAAAGGGCACCTCCGTGCTGAAGACAAGACTTATGAATGCACCGCTCGTAGAAACACGCAAAAAAAGAGGCACCTTCTTCAGAATCTCTTCTAAAGAAAGTGCCTCCAGGGCTACATATGAATTTTGTCTTGTCACATGTCAGAATCCGTCAGTTTTTATCAAAAACTGCGGATTCGTTGCAACCTGGTTGCAATTCATGTCCAGGAATTTATCCAGGTCTGCAACTTGTTACACAAATCCAGGTACTTTTCGGATCGGATCAGTACAGCTTTGCGCCTGCCGGGATGTGGTTGTCCACCATGAGAAGGTGGAGCTCCTCATCATCGCTGTCCTTCTTGTTATTGACAGCGGAGAGAAGCATTCCGCAGGAATCAATGCCCATCATCTTTCTCGCCGGGAGATTGGTGATGGCGATCAGAGTCTTTCCGACCAGTTCTTCCGGCTCGTAATAAGCGTGAATACCGGAAAGAATGATGCGGTCTGTACCGGTTCCGTCATCCAGGACGAATTTCAGGAGCTTCTTTGACTTTGGAACCGCCTCACAGGCCTTCACCTTCACGGCCCTGAAATCAGACTTGCTGAAGGTATCGAAGTCCACCTGCTCCTCGAACATAGGCTCAATCTTCACGTTGCTGAAGTCGATCCTGTCATTTGGTGTAAAGAATCCGTTGTTATCACCGGAAACCTCTGCATCCGATCCGGTCCCTGCCGCGGATTTGTCACCTGCATTCTCTTTCTTTCCCTTTTCCTCTGCTTTACCGGATTTCAGGGTCGGGAGTCCATTTCCGATATTGTTTTGATGATCTGTTCCCGCCTGTTATCATAGTTTTCGTCCCGGTGCTGCCTGAAATCGACTGTCTGTCACCATGGTTTATTGTTTATCTCCTGCCATGCACCTGTTGTCAATTTGTTGTACATCGAATCCATTGTTACAGAGTGTTGTATTTCCCAGTTCTGCCTCCTGCCAGAATCAATCACGGCATCCGGGCAGATCATCTGACGGAATCGTTCAGGCGTGGGGTTCTGCCAAGCACACATTTCAATTCCGTATTATGCCTTGCGACGATTTGCTCTCCTTCATTTCTGATTATAAGAGACCGGACGGGAAATGCCGAATACTTTCGTGTCAGAATTCCTGACATCAACGTCGGGATGAATTATCTTATTCACATATATAGATCAGGCTGTACACATTAAGAATATCATCTTTATTATCAGTCATTCCGATATCTTTCAGACGTATCTCTGTTTCTCGCATCTCTGAAATAAATTCATTGATATCATTATAAATCTGATCCGGGACCAGAATTCTCTGATCTCTTCTTATAATCGGATACAATCTGAATACATCAAGGCGATGCTTTCTCAAATCTTTTGAATTAACATGAACGCCATTCTCCTTCTGCCTTCTCAAATCAAGCCAAGCCTTCATCTTAAACGGCACAATATGTTCTGCATTAAGGACCGGGATATTCTCTACTTCTGTCCGTCCGCTCAAAAGGAATTTGTAATAGTCCTCGTTCAGCAGGATCGCTGACAAACTTGATATTGTATCGTCTATATGCAGCGGCATAAGATGTGTATCCGGACGGAGTCTGACGTTATTCTGTGGTCTTGAGAAGAGTTCGATCATAAATGGATAGTCTGAACCTGTCGGTTCAACAAAACGGTAAAATTCTGATTCCCCATGACTTCCAACATACGGCTTATACCCTCCGGCTTTTATATAGTTCCAGAACCTTGCCGCAAACTTCTCCGTGAGCGCCTCAATAATGATCACCATGTCAATATCCTTGGTCTGCCTGAAATCCAGGCCGGCATCCTCCATGAGCAAGTCACAGGCAAAGCCACCGATAATCACATACTGATCCGTGTATTCCGCAAAATAATCCCTGAATGCCTCTATGCCATTAACCATTCTTATTTCTCCTCCTCAACTGGGAGCCCATGCTTTCGCCGGATTTCATCCAGTCCCTGCTGAATTCGCTCGTCTTTTTCACACGCAAGGCTTAGAAGAAGGGAAATGTCATCCACCCGTCCGCCTTCCATAACAGGTGTACAATCATAACTCCACTCTTCAATGACTCTTCCACCAAAATCCAGGAATTCTTCTTCTGAAATGATATCTTCTTTTGGCAAGTGTTTAATACGGTTTCTACTAATAGCGACTCCCGGATCTCCTTTAGAAGCGGCAACCATTGAGATCATGGAAAGTGCCCGGATCCCACATAAAGGAAGTGTTAAACCTTCAGGATTCTTCTTGACATAGATATCCCGGATTACAGGAGAGCGCATGAATTCATACGACTTCAACAGAAACTCTTTTTTTGAGCAGGACGGACGTATCCATTTATTCGTCCCTTCATATTCCATGAGAATCAATCCTCTCTGCTTAAGATCAGCGGCTATTCTTGTGCTTGTAGCCTTGGAAATATTGAGCTGTTCGGACAATTCTGTGAGGTTTATTCTCTCAATGTCCTTATAATAAAGGAACAGCACTGCAAGCTGGGTGCCCGGTGCCATCCTCTCATTAATATTTATGGCTGTTTTATATTTTTCAGTAAAATGTACGCCCCAAAACGGCATATACAACTGCGATTCGGCAACAACAAATGGTATTTTTTCTTGCATAAGGTCCTTTCGCTGTGCCGATGTAAGTCTGTCAAAACACAGGACACACGGAAGGTCCGACAAACTCTTAAAATTTCGGAATTGCTTCTTGACTCCGGGAAGTCTCCAGGATGCAGAAACAGGTTCAAGAACGACACATTTCTGCCCATCCCATGAAAAGCACCATGCTTTATATCCATTTCTGATATAATTCGGTGTTCCAACCGGGTATTGAAATGATTCCTGCTTAATATCTTCGCCGAAGATGGTTCTCAAATAATCTATCATGGCCATGCCTCGCTATTTTGGCATTTGTTTCACTTATTTTTGATTGTACCATTGTCATTGTAACAAATCAATTATGTATTGAACTTTCCGTAAATAAAAAAGGCGTCAGGCACCACATATCCGTAAGCGTAACAACCGCTGTACACTGAAAAAAATCTGCATGAGCGCTATCCTTAATGAGAGGGCTCCGTCTGATTTCGCAG
>JAJGAH010000029.1 GCA_020844525.1 Eubacterium sp. | reverse complement strand
TCTTCATGCACACACCGATGGATAAAACGTTCAGATAATCATCGACAAAGATCAGGATGCCCATTACGAATGTCGTCAAAAGCGTCTTTTTCTGTGTATTGCAGAATTTTGAAATAATACGTGCAAAACCAAAGCTGCCCTTCGATGCTGTCAGCAATCCGATCAGGCCGCCAAAGAGCAGGCAGACGAGCATTACCCATACATTCTCCGAAAGCATGCTTTGCAATGATTTCGCCCATCCCGAGAGAAACCCTGTCCCATACAGGACGACCGCACAGATCATAGACCCGGCAATCATGAATTCCACACATCTTTTGGTGGCAACCGCTCCGACAATGATAAAAAGTGTGATGAGAATAGCAATCAAACCCTGGCTCATAGATTTTTACCCCTTAAGACCTCAATAATAAGGGAACAGCACAAAGGGCGCATGAATCTACTGAATTCATACGCCCTTGTATCTGTTCAATCTTTACTATATTTTTTATTTTCTACATCTTAACACCGAAACCACACCAGAAAAATACCAAAAAAAGAGTACATAGAACACCCGATACCATACAGAATGCGGTCAATCCACATACGTGATGAACATGGTCATCATCTACCTCGCCGGCACTGAAGGGCCCTTGGACTTATGGAAGATTCTGTGAAAGAGTGTCAGGCTCCTTGCTGTATCCCTGCAGTTTTTTAAGAATTTTCGGGAAACGGTGTGCAAAAAGTATGATACAGATGGAAGCCGCGGTGGCATCCGCAATGGACTCTGCGGTGAAAATCCCCGTGACACCCCAGAAATGCGGAAGAATCACTGCGAGCGGAACCAGAAGAAAAACCTTCCGAAGCAGAGCAATGAACAATGAGATGCCCGGCTGATTCATCGAAACAAACATGGACTGGCAGACGCGCTGCATACCGAAGATTGTCATTCCCGTCAGGAAATACGGCGCAGTTTTCTGCACCAGTTCCAGAAGCGCCGCATCAGATGTGAACATTCTGCCGTAGAACCCCGGAAAAAGGATCATTGTAAAAATGACTATGAAATTAAAGGGGACAACAATGGAAAATTCAGCCCAGAAACTCTTCTTCAGTCTGTCTGTATTCCCTGCCCCATACTGATAACTGACAACCGGCATCGCCCCCTGCATGAAGCCGACGATCGGGATGTTTGCAAACTGCATGAAGCTCTGCAGAACAGTCAGCGCACTGACATATATATCACCATAGACCGACAGACCATGGTTCAGCACAAATCCGACAAGGCTCTCCGTCGAAGACATGACAAATGGCGAGATACCGAGCGCCAGAATGGAACATAATGTCTTCTTCTCTGGTATCAGGGCTTCCCGATATAATCTCAGTCCCCCATGATCTTTTCGTAAAAAGTGCAGAATCCAGAGTGCACTGACTGCCTGGGACAGAACAGTTGCGATAGCAGCACCCTGAACGCCCATACCAAATCCAAAAATAAACACTGGGTCAAGACCGATATTGAGCGCCGCCCCAATCAGAATCGTCAGCATGGAAATACCCGGAAATCCAAGCGCATTGATGAACGGATTGAGTCCAACCGTAATCAGAACAAATGGCGTGCCCATCAGATATACGAAAAGATAATCATGCGCATACGGAAACGTCACATCTGAAGCACCGATCAGCCGAAGCAGCGGGTCCATGCACAGAAATAACGGTACAAGGATCAGCACTGTCTCCAGAAGAATGAAAAATACACCATTGCCAAGAATCTTCTCGGCCTGTCTCCTGTCTTTTTTCCCCAGTGCAATTGCAAACAGCGGCACGGCACCCGATCCGGTAAACTGTGCACAGGCTGAAATCAGAATAATGATGGAACTGCAGATACCAACTCCGGCAAGTGCCTGTACACCGATTCCTGCAATATGTCCGATATAGATCCGATCCACAATGCTGTACAACAGATTCACAATCTGGGCAGCAATGGAAGGCAGCGCCATTTTCAGAATAAGGCTAAAAATATGATCTGTGTCAAAAGATTTTCTTTGCATCGCATCGCACGTCCTTTATCAACAGCCTTCTGCAAAAAAAGATCTAAGAAGCTTCTGATGCCAGGCTGCTCCTCTGTGTGAAGCAATGGAAACAGGCTGACAGAGGAGTCTTCGCCCTATTTCAATCAGATTTATTCATAGACATCTTCGCAGAATCTGGCAGATCTCTTCCCTTGGCCGACTACAGTCATCATATACCCATTTGTAGATAACACTGAAAAAAACGGAAATAAAAAATGTAAATTAATAATCGATATCTTCCGGATCCGTAATATGCATCCTCCTGCAGATCGCCATTGATAGCCATGGACCTTATACGGACGATCAGGCTTATATGGCTGCTGTCATGAAAAAGCTGAAATCTGCCGGTCCTGACCTAAGGAAGAAATATTGCCTTGGTGTATCTTTCCTGCTTCAGGCACACCTCGCAGATCGGGTGGCTGTGCAGAAAAGCACGGCTTGACTGCTGCCCTTTTGGATGATGGATATCGAAGGGATAAAACGACCTGTTATGGAATATTTCTGGGAATTTCCGTGCGAATGAATACAAATTCCGTATTGGATGAGCGATCGGCATCAAAATGATAACCGCTCCAGTTGAACGCTTTGATCTGCTCCGGGTCTTCCGCATGAATGCCGGCCATAAATCGCACCATCTCACCCCTGGCCATTTTGGCGTATACGCCTTTCTGGACGATCTTATCTCCCTCCGGCTCACCGAAGATGCAGGTTATGAACCGATCTGACGGTTGCAGATATTTTTCCAGACACTTGGAATATTCCTTCGAGGCCAGATTGATGATGATCCCGCCATCGTCGCGAACTTTCTTGTACAGGCTGTCGCCCCAGAAGTCGTACAGATTCTTATATTGTCCGATGGACACCTTTGCCTGCATTTCCAGCCGATACGGCACCACGCCGTCCATAGGCTTCAAGACGCCATAGAAACCGGACAGGATGCGCAGATGCTCCTGCACATACTCGTATTGCCCATCTTCGAATACGGCCGGAGCCATATAGGTGAACTGAATGCCGTCATATGCAAGAATCGCGGGCGTAAGATTTTTCCGCAGATCCATATGGGCAAAACACTCTAAATTCTGCCGTGCAATTTTATCATTGCAACCCCAGAGTGCTTTCTGTTGCTCATAGGTGAGGCCGCTGATCCAGTCTTTCAACTTTTCTGATTTCTCAATAAACGGCGGAAGTTCTGAACAGGTGAAGGAATCCGTATCCACCCGCATCTGCTTCGCCGGAGAGATAATGATCCTCATGACAATTCGCCCAGCCTCCCATTACTCTGCACATATTCCTACTCTCATCTTATAATGTTGAATCCTTAATTCCCATTATATAATCGATTAGGACCCTCGCCGTAACCGGGAACTTGTCCACGAGGATTTTCTGCGGCCTCTTTTCTTATAATAAAGGAAATCCGCATATTTGCCCACGGTCTCGAGAGTCGCTTTTGCGGGAAATGGTCAGGATTCTAACGGTCTCGACCCGGATTACTCCCTTCTTGTGATCCTTACCTGAATCTGATCGCCGTCCCCTTTTCCGAGTTTTTGCCGGATGGATTTGAGCACGCCTATGATGTAACAGATGCGGCCTTCCTCATCCTTGACTCCCATATTGACGATACTGCCGTCATAAGGAATCCCGTCAAATTCCGCATGGACCTTTATCCGGCCTTTGCCGAATTCCTTCCTGATATCCCATGGAAAGATGATATATGCGCCTCCGCCTTCCGGATTCTCGTGGATCACGGCCGAAAAAACGTACTCTTTATTCTGCACTTTGTGATCTCCAGCATCCGTCTCCCTGCTTCCAATAATCTTCTCGAGGCTCTTGCCCTTTGCCAGCTCATCCACAAGCTTATCAAGACAACGGATACGCCACATGGTCGTGTCTTCGATATTTTCAATCTGAACCCCACAGATCTTGCCGGTAATTTTCCTGCTGGCCGGATTCCATGACTGAGACTCATCAAAGAAGGTCTTATAGGTAACATCAGAAGCAAGCTGCCTCTTTATCCCTGCCTCATCATAACCGCAAAGCCAGGTGATCAGCTGGTCGACCTCATCTTTGGTCTGTTCCTTTCTCTCAGCCTTTTTTACCAGAAGCTCGTATACTTTGGTGAATTTCATAGAGAATACTTTTTCATTATCCACTCTGATCACCTCCAATATCAGTATGGCAATTAGCATCTAAACAATGTGAAGCAGAAAATTGCCGCTGCGGGCAGGATCCCTCCTCTACAGTAATCTGTTCCTGGCACGAGTCATAGCTGAGTACGTCATAGAGCATATCCCGTGCGCGGGAATAAGTCTACTGCTACGACCGTGCGCGGAAATATGTCCGGTTATCTGTCCGTGCTCCGCCTGTGATAATAACGTCCCTTGTCCTCATACATAGCCTTATCTGCCTCTCTGAGGATTTCATCCATATCATTGATGCCACCGGCATGGATTGTATAGCCGATGGCCATGCTTACGCCCTTCACCCTACAGATTTCCCTGATTCGAATAATCAAGTCATCTGCTGCCGTTTCATCCATACCTTGCCTGATCATCAGGAATTCATCACCGCCCATCCGGAAAACGTGGTCTTTATCGGAAACACTAACCAGAATATCGGAAATGGTATGGATCAGGTGGTCTCCAGCCAAATGGCCCTGATGATCATTCAGGACTTTAAGGCCATTGATATCCGTACTGAACACGGCTGCTGTTCCCTGCCGTTTCCTGCTCTTCAGATAGTTGGCCAGTCCTGCCCGGTTCAGCACTCCGGTCATCGGATCACGCATACTGCGTTCCAAGGCTTCCTGAATGTTGTTGCGGTTCTGCATCATCACAGCCACAAAATCTGTCAGGGCAGATAATACATATCCCTCCTTGTAGAACTCCTGATCAAGTGCATTCAGAACCAATGTGAAGCCAAACGATTTTCCTGAATTTCGTATATGCCCGGAAATCGCATTCCTTATGTTCTCTCCCGGAAGCCAGAAATCCGAATGCTCTCGCAAAAAAGCCTGGTAATCCGAAATCATGACAACCTTATTTGTCTCAAACATTCTGTACAGAGGTCTTAATTTTTCGATTATTACGCTCTGCAGTTCATTTCTAACCGGCGGATAGTCAGGACTGCACCACTCATAAGTGCAGGACGCTGTCCCATCCTGACGTTCTTCAAAGATCAGGGTGTGCTCGGATCTCAGCCCCAGGCCAACGCTGTCTACCATCTTCTGGACGCCTTCAGAAGGATCTTTTTCCATAATACCGGAGGTAATCGCCTTATTTGCCCAGGTCTCGTTATTCAGCATATTTTCAAAGCGGGCAAAATCACCATCGTTTGTAAAGCCCACATCCAAATGTAGCAGACGGCCCTTCCAATGCACCAGCATTTCCCTTGTCACAAATTCTTTGCCATCCGGTCCAAAGTTTTCATGTCGACTTACCACTGTATCTGATGGTAAAAATCTAACATTACAGTCCGGACATGGAGATGTTCGTTTCTGCAGCAGCTCATAGCACTTGCGTCCATGGAATTTGTAATCCAGAGGAAGATTCAGTGCTCTCTTCATGGTATTGTTCATATACACCATTTCATCATTTTCAGGATCTATAAGACAGATATGCTCTGAAGCATCGTCCAGGATAGCCGGAGAAAACTGAATATCCTGATGTGCCCGAAAAGATTCCTGTATAGTGATGCTCGTATCCTTAGATACTATACGTTGCTGCAGAAGTTGAAGAAGTTCACTAAAGCCATCCACCTCCGATCCTTCACCTATTGCCGTGTCTATTTCCAGATTGGCCTCAACACCATAAATTTTCCTTATCTTCCCGCTCTTTTCAAGAATGTTGTCAGCGGCATTTTTCATTCGCTCTGCCAGTTTTTCTTTTCCAAGAAGAAGAAAACGGCCACCTTTAAGATGCGCCTGCACAATTTCCTCCGGAAGGTTTTCCTGACGGATCAGATCCGCAATTGTAGAAACGACACGCTGAGAAAATTCTGGTCCGAACGGTTTAACCAGGCGAGAGAAATCGTGAACGAAAAAGAGGACGATAACATAATCCTCGTTTTCTTCACGCAGTGCCTGATCAAAGGTGCTGCCTGCCAGCAAGGCGCCGTAGTCATTCATCATACCGGTAAATGTATCCTGTGTGAAATTCTGCTCTTCCTTGGCTTCTCCAATGTGAATCCAGCCTGCAACACCTGCGATCTGATTCCCACTGTACCAGGGAAACTCTGTTACAGGAATTCTACGGCCTACTCCACCTGTGACAGCAATAGGACTGAAATTAAGAATTTCTCCATGATCAAGAACCCGCTTGGTTCCATACGCCACTTCACCAGGATTTATAAAAGTGCCCAGTTCATCTGCTCTTTTTCCAATGACATCAGATTGGTCCGCCATGCCAAGATAGCCGAGCATTTCCTGATTGATAAAAATATATCTACCCTCCCGGTCTTTTATGAATACAGGAATGCCCGAAAAACGATAAAAGGCCTTCCTATTGCTTCTCCCATCATGTATCGGCGATAAGTATCCTGATCACCAGCTATCTGCAGTGATGGCTGTAATGATGTTACATATGCGGGAAGCAGATACTTCGCATTTTCATCCTCAAAATACGCAGCGTGTTCAAAAACCAGAAAGTTATGTCTGTCTGCATCGCCTGCATCAACAGTAGAAAAAATAGTCCATCGATAATTGCCGTCTTCCCTGCGAACGCGGAATATTCCCTTCACATAACCGGATAATGATGAGGCAAGCGATGTGGCAAGCTGACCCACATCCATGAATTTGAGAAAGCGTTCCTGATCGTCCAGATGAACAAATTCATGACAGAAGAAGATAGAGGAAGAAGATATTCCGTGGAAGATTTCATCGACTGCAACTTTCGGATGAATACACTGGACAACCTGAATCTCATCCTTCTCCCGGTTCAAATAATAAATGCCATCAAACAACAGCTCTGACTGATGTAAAAGTTGTTCATGTTTGGATTTATTGGCCAGCTGATTATCCGTGCTGAGATTAATAAAGCCTACCCGACCAATCCAGAAGTCACGGACGCCGGATACGAATGATGCATTCAGTCGTATGTATCCTCCATTATCCAAGAACACATACGGATTTTGATCTCCTGAAAATACCAGCTCCAGGTACTGTATAATCCGGCTATATGCTGCCTTGTTCTTCAACTGCAGAGTGCCATTTCTCGTTATTCTGACGCTGACCCGGACACTTTCCAATTCTTCCCAGAAGGCTTTGTTGCAGGTTAATATTCGTATTGCACCATTCTCATAAAGGAACAAAGAGACAGGATCATTGTCAACAATGTCCTCCAGTCCTGCCTTGTCATAAACAGAAGCCTCCAGACTGCTCTCCAGCTGAAGATGCTTTTTTATCAGGATATCTTCAATGTCAAGACGCGGTGCCGGTGCACTATAGTAAAATCCCTGTATTCTTTCACATCCGATCTCTTTCAGAAAATCCAGATGTTCCTTCGTTTCAACGCCCTCCGCCAAAGTATGTATTCCCAGGCGTTTTGCCATTATGACAATACTGGTGATGATGGCCTTGCTGCGATCATCAAACTTTCGGAAAAAGTCCATGTCCAGTTTGATCAGATCAAGGGAAAACCGATTTAACGATTTCAGGGAAGAATATTCTGAGCCGAAGTCATCAAGCCATACCTCATAGCCAGCTTCATGAAAGTCATGAATGGCTTTTATCATTCTCTCCTGGCTTTCTGCCAGAACCCGCTCCGTAATTTCGACATGAATATATTTGTGCGGAACCTGATATTTCTCGCAGGTGTCATTCAGACATTTCAGCGGCTGGATCAGATCGAAGTCCAGCTGGGACAGATTCAGGGACATCGGTACAACTCTTCTGCCGCTGGCCAGAAGATCATAAATCGTCCTGACCGTCTGCTCTATCATATACTGATCCAGGCGGCCAATCCGTCTGGCATCCTCAAGCACTGGAATAAAAGTTCCAGGAGAAATCATTCCCTTTACAGGATCTTCCCAACGACACAACGCCTCCGCTGAGCATACCTTTCCTGAGAGTGTTCGGACAACTGGCTGAAAATAGGCTTTAATATATCCCTTCTCCAGAGCCTGTTCGAAATGATCCAGAATATAATTGCGGATTTCCACCTGCTCTCCCAGCTCTTTACGGAAGACTGCATAAGAATGCTCCCCGTCATTCTTGACGCTGTCGCACGCAATCCTGGCCATATCGAAAGAATGCCGGATCACTTCGGCAGGCACCGCTTCATCAAATTTAACAATGCCTGCCTTCATGGCATAGCTCCGATTTTCCAGATACTGATTTACCGCTGAACATACTTCTTCAATTTTTTCTTCCAGATTCTCTCTTGGTAAAAGTCCCAGGAATGAATCTGCATCCAGACGTGTCAGCGGGGAATTCGGAAACACTCGTTTCAATTGCGAGGCCGTAAATCGAAGGCACCTGTCACCCACATCCATCCCGTAGGTCCGATTAAACCCGCGGAAATTGGCAATATTGAAAAAGACCGGACAATAAAACACAAAGCTGTTATTGGCAGACCTTTCCCGCGCCTGATTTAATGCCTGCTGATAGAACGTCGCAGCAGAAGGAAGCCCCGTCAGTTCATCCGTATCCTGTTCACGTAAAGCAGCCTGAGGATTCGCAATATGCAGAAGAAAATACTGGACACCACGAATCTGCATACCTATAAACACACCATCTGCTGAGCGCATATGTTTTTGGGCCGTTATATAGGTAAAGCGGAATGCTCTTCCATTTACAGAGGCGTCATCCGGAAGTGAAATATCGCCCTTAAACGTAAGCCCTTCTATCCTGCCCCCAGTCAACGAAAAGAACTCTTTCTCACTTTCACAGGCGTATAATTTCAGTGCTGCCTTGTTAGCAAACACAATTTTTCCAGATTCGTCTGCGCGGAATATGCAGATTCCGTCAGGTATACCGCCATAGCATTGATGGAACAAATCTAACTCGGAAAGCTCTTCCATAGCTTTGTCAACTCCCTGTTACATTGGCCTATTGTGCCATAATAAAAAAGGCATGGATCCCGCGAACCCTGCCTTGAAATCCTCTGAGTGCCATAAAACTTTTCACGTAATTGGCATTATACCATATTGTCTGATAACTCACTATAGATTGATTTAAAAAGAATCATTTTTTCTAAAGTACCACTCTGTTAAACCTCAACCTCTGTGCCGGACTTGAACTTGACCCGGAAGGAGGTCGCTGTTTCTACATATACGTTCTCAACCAGCCTCCTGGTCAAAGCGTCGTCATACTCACTTATGGTCTGCTTCTGCTCATCCAGAAATCGGATGAGTTCCTGCATCTTGTCCTGCTGCCATTTCTGTCCCGTATGCTCCGTCATGAGAGATATCTGCTTTTTTGGCAGCGAAATCTACAGTACATGGATACCTCGGATGGAAGCCCCCTGGCCAACAAGTGGATTTCTCTCACAGAGATGAACGGCGGACTGTCCAGAGGATTCGGATTTAATAAAGATATTTCGACAATGTTCCAGCGGAATTTTGGAAGCGTCTCCCCCGAACAATTCGCAAAAGCTTGTAAGAAAGTCGGCGGCCGGATTCAGGCAGGAAAAGCAGATGTCAGCGCCGTGATCCCATACGCGCCCATGTTCCCAGTGATCGTAAATTTCTGGGCATCTGACGAGGAGTTCCCTGCCTCCGGCAAGGTGCTGGTCAACGAGAAGGCAGAACATTACCTGACCATAGAAGCTGCCGGTGGAGCTTGCTCTGCTGTAGTGACAGCAATAAGCAGAAACCTGCAAAATAAACAAGATCCTAATGGATGTCGTCATTGAGGAGAGATACTGGGAAAGGTATTATGCGGTTGGCTCTTGAGCATTGTGATCATCAGCAGTACGATGTATTTATTATCAGATACAGGAAGGCACAAGAAGAAAAGAGGCTTCCCTTTGCCAGAAGGAGAAACAAATGAGAGAATTTCATCCAGGTGATGTTGTACGCCATTTTAAGCGTGAGACAGTTGATTCAGGATCAAACCAATATCTGTATAAGATAGTCGGTGTTGCAACACATTCTGAAACGAGGGAGAAAATGATGGTTTATATGGCCCTTTACGGCGATTTCGGCTTGTATGTCCGTCCTTATGATATGTTTATGAGTGAAGTGGATCACAAAAAATATCCTGAAATCAAACAGAAGTATCGCTTTGAAACGGTTGATAAATAATAACGAGGCACACCCATGAATACCTATCTCTGTTACGGCGATTCCCTGACTTACGGTTACAACCCAGCAACTGGTGGGAAATATCCCTCTGGCAGCTGGGTTGATTATTTGAACCAATTTTCGTCAGACACATTTATCAATCTCGGAGTGTGTGGTAGGACTATACCCTCTTCTGCTCCGAGGGAGCTGCACTGTTCATCTTTTCCACATGCATATAGAAATGAAAATCCGAAAACTGCCACCTGTGGAACCGTGGAAAGCACACCGGGAAAAAGATATCTGTGGATCATGCTTGGAAGCAATGATCTGCTGGAGGGGCTAAACGCAAGGGAGGTCGGTCAGAGGATGGAAGACTTTCTCTCCTCTCTTTTAAAAGAATCCAGTCACAAGTGTGAAAATAATACCGACAATAAATGGCAACCACAGAACATCCGTCTGATCTCTCCTGTGGCCTTCAAGCGTGGTACATGGGTGGAGTCAGAGAAGGTAATCATCGAGTCTCACAAGTTGCAGAATGTTTACAAAGCACTTGCGGAGAAACTGGGACTATCCTTCACTGCCGCCACAGAATGGCAGATCCCCCTGCAGTTCGATGGCGTGCACTTCACTGCAGAGGGGCACAGGATGTTTGCGAGGAAAATGAGGGATGCGGGTATAGTTTCCAGCTAATAATGTGCCACATTAGGAAGATGAAAAAGCAACCCGTGATAGTTGGTCTGAACTATAAGCAGGAAAACAATAGTAGAACTTATAAAAAATACTGATCATCCTTCAAGAACTATGATTGTACACGTAATAATTGGTCCGTTCTTTGTTATAGTAGAAAAGCATTCCGTCTTTTGCGGTCAAATCATCGTGATAAGGTAACTCCGCAGAAAGATCCTGCTCGTACACTAAACCAGAAAAATGAATAGAAAAAACAAATTTTCTCTTGGTGTAATCATCAACGAGGATAACTTTTTTGTTCTTCACATAATACTTGCCATCAGGCCAATCACTTGAAGCTGATGCATAACAAAATGATCCTGTTCCATCTTGATATAAGTATATCTGTGGACCCACGTCTTCCATTCCTTTTACGCAGTATACACCCGGCCTAATATGATTAAGACTCGTATCAATATACAACAAAAAGATGAATATTAATACGGACAGAATAACAAAAACAAACGCTTTCTTTCGCATGAATTTTACCTCGTATAGTAAATTGTTCCTACAGAATAGGGAGCCGTTCGGATTTTCTCTTCATCCAGTCACGGCTCCCGTCATTTTACAGCTCGAATCATCTCTACTGTACCTCCCTTATTCAGTTTGTTGGATGCTTCTCTTAAGTACTTCGGACTGTACCTCGATTCTTTAGAATTCGTTTTTCTCTCCTCTTTATTTGTGACTACAGAATAGCTCAGATTCAATTATTTTGCAATAGTTTATGCTTATTTTATTTATTTTCATAATATTCTAGATATTTCTGTCTTCTAGTCCCGTTTAAGCTCTTCCAACTCCACTCCATTCGGATCCAGCATCAGAAAATTGTGAAATCTGAGTTTTGGAACATATGCTGGTTCACATGTGATCATCGCCCCTGCCTTTCTGGCTTTCTGATAAGTTTCTTCAAGATCATCGACCTGAAAAGCAAGATGCCGGTAGATTCCCCTGGTCTTGACTTCCGGATGCATCTCCGGCTGGTCATCCTTGTATTCGATAAGCTCAAGGCGTGTCCCATTGCCAAGATCATAGTAATGAATCTCATGGTCTCCCATATCCACAGAGGGAAGCTTTTTCAATCCAAAAACAGATTCATAGAATTTCTCCGTGGTCTTCATATCTGTAACATTTATTTGTGAACTTCCTGGTAAAAGTACCCTAAAGAGCTTTTGACTGTCGAATCAATAGTTGAAGAGGAAGTCATCAAGGTCGATGAGAGCTTCCTTCAGCTCTGGATTCCGTTCG